>WRJV01000053.1 GCA_009778415.1 Clostridiales bacterium
CCTCAAAAGTGAGGGGGTAGGGGTAATATACCTTTACCCCCTCGAAATCGTAACAAAATATCCACAGCGCGAAAAGCGCGGAAAGGAAATCTATATGAATACAGATAAAACCACCACCGCAACGGCGAGAGCCGAGCAACCCCATTTTGAAAAGCGTATCGGAAAAACGACCTATCGGGTCAAGGTTCATTTCAACCCGAACAGCAAGGAAACAATCACCGACAAGATTTTCCGCTTGCTCCGAAACGAAGCGCAAAACCCGAAAATGTGACTTTTTTGTAAAGATGATAAAAAAGTCCTTGACAAGTTGCCACAGGCAAAACAGCTAAATCGATCTTAATTTCCTGCGGCGCAAGGCTTTCCCCGTTCGACATCGCTGAGATCAGGGAGCTTATGAGCGAGGACGAACTTGAGCTTGACAAGCTGGGCGGTTACAAGAAGTTCAACCCCAAGATAAAAAAAGATGAGGTCATCAAAGAAAAGACCGCCCTGTTCGTCATTATTTCCGACACCGACGACAGTTTCAATTTCATCGTCGCGCTCATGTACAGCCAGCTGTTCAACCTCATGTGCGACCGCGCAGACAACGAATTCGGCGGCCGGCTGCCCGTCCCGACCCGCGTAATATTAGACGAATTCGCCAATATCGGGCTTATCCCGAAGTTCGAAAAGCTCATCGCCACGATCCGGAGCCGCGAGATATCGGCATGTATCATATTGCAGGCGCAATCGCAGCTTAAAAGCATTTACAAGGACAACATGGACACGATTATAGGCAACTGCGACACGATGCTGTTTTTGGGCGGCAAGGAAAAGACGACGCTTGAGGACATTTCAAAGATGCTCGGAAAAGAGACCATAGACATGTACAACACTTCCGTCACAAAGGGTACGCAGGAATCTCACGGGCAGAATTATCAAAAGCTCGGCAAAGACCTTATGAGCATCGACGAAATCGCTGTAATGGACGGAGGGCGCTGCATCTTGCAACTGCGTGGTGAGCGCCCTTTCCTCTCTCGGAAATACGATATCACGAAACACAAAAACTACCGCTACCTGTCCGACGCGAACCCAAAGTATGCGCTTGACATCGGGAAGTTCCTCTCGACCAAGCTGAAACTGAAACCGGAAGACAAGTACGATGTTATTGAGATAGACCTCTCGAACGAAGTACCGGAACGCAAATCCGCTATTTAACCACGTCCGCGAACTTTTCGTAGCATTTGGGCAGAGATATATTAAATCGTTCGCATATTGCTTTTACGTCGTGATAATCGTCTTCAGCAACATCATATCCGGTATGAAACTCGACCGTTACATCTGGCGGTGCGCCTTTAACTGCGTAACCGTTAATTGAGCCGAATCCGGTCAGGTGCCGGGGTTCGAAGGCGATGCCAAATATGTTTTTCCCGTTTTCGTCAAAAATGTATGAATGGACATCGACCAAGCGGTTGCTGCTGTCGCCAAGAACAAAATTGCACTCGCTCGTGTCAGGGCGAGGCACATCTATATAACCGCGAGCCTCAAGAAGTTCCCGTAGTCTTGGCACAAACCTGTGGGGTAACGCTATGTCAAGGTCGCTATGCTTTCGCGTCTGTCGGCCAAGCAAAGCGTCAACGCCCCAACCACCGACAACATAGACCTCTATCTCGTTTTGCTCCAACAGTTTGATGATTTTCACAGCATCTTCGGATGTCATTTCTGGCTCTTTCATATCACCATTGTAGCACCAAACTATAGGCAATTAAAGGCATTTTTCCTCTGAGCCAATGAGTTTCAACTTTGTCCAGCCTGAGCCATGTGCGGAAGCCAACCGCGCAAGGCTCTGTTTATATATTCACCACAAACCAAAATTTTAAAGGAGGGTTAGTTATCACGTTTTTCAACAGCGCAGTCGGAGTACTGCAAACACTCGTTATCGCACTTGGGGCGGGCCTCGGGGTCTGGGGGGTCATCAATTTGCTGGAAGGATATGGCAATGATAACCCCGGCGCAAAGAGCCAGGGAATGAAGCAGCTTATGGCCGGAGGGGGCGTCGCGTTGATCGGCCTCTTGCTTGTGCCGCAGCTTGCGGGCCTTTTCGGTTAAAATTTAGCCGATGGGATGGCTGACTGACGGTATTGGCGAATGGATCAAGCAGCTGTTCATCGACGCAATCATGGCTAGTTTTGAATCAATGTTCGGTGAAGTGAATACACAGGTACAGGACATTGCAGTTCAGGTAGGTCAGACCCCGGCAGGCTGGAATGCCGGGGTCTTTGCCATGATTAGGACGCTGTCTGAGACAGTCGTACTCCCCATTGCGGGGATAATACTGACTTTTGTGCTGTGTTACGAACTAATACAGCTAATCATCGAAAAGAACAACCTGTCGGATTTCGACACGTTCAACATCTTCAAATGGATTTTCAAGACCTTCGTCGCCGTTTTCATCCTCACGAACACCTTCAACATCGTGATGGGCGTGTTCGACCTGGCGCAGCACACCGTGAACCAGAGCGCCGGCATAATATCCGGCAGCCTTGAGCTTGGCAGCGACGCCATGATGGAAACAATACGCGCGAGCCTTGAGGCCATGGGGATCGGCGAGCTGCTCGGCCTGTTCTTTGAAGTGCAGATCGTCAGGCTGTGCATGCTCATCATGTCGGTGATCATCATGATCATCGTATGGGGGCGAATGCTGGAAATCTACCTCACGGTAAGCATAGCGCCCATCCCCCTTTCCACGATGGTCAACCGCGAATGGGGGCAGGTCGGCAACAACTACCTCAAAAGCCTGTTCGCGCTGGCGTTCCAAGGGTTTTTGATCATGATCTGCGTCGCGATATACGCCGTGCTGGTTGGCAGCATCGCGTCGTCGGACAGTATGCACGCCACAATCTGGACGATAGCGGGGATGACCGCGCTATTATGCTTCATACTCCTGAAAACGGGGTCGATCAGCAAATCGGTATTTCAGGCACATTAATTTTTGAAAGGAAAGGAGACATATTTTTTGAGAAAAATGAATTGTAAGGGGGCCGATTTTTGCTTCGACAAGGAATAAGAACCGTTTCCCTGTTCGACGGCGTTTCCTGCGGGCAGCTCGCGCTTGACCGCGCGGGGGTCGCCGTTTCGTCATACGAGGCGTTTGAGATCGACAAGTACGCAAAGGCGGTCAGCCGCCACAACTACCCGGACATACGGCAGCACGGCGACG
>WRJV01000054.1 GCA_009778415.1 Clostridiales bacterium
CACCGGGAAAGGTTTTCGGTGGCGGCATATTCAATATCGAACGTTTCTCCCGCAAACAGCGAACTGAATGCTATGAGATTAATTAGAATTAAGATAAAAATCCTCATTTTGCCTCCTTGTGCGGGCAGAATGCCCACTATATTCAGTTTAAGGCAAGTCGCTTCCATTGTCAAGTAATATTTACATATATTACCATATAGCGATACGCCTCGCCTTGACAATCTCTTGTATGTTGAATATAATGAAACTTGCAAGGAGGGCTGCAAATGATTGAGACTGTTTCAACAAAACTTTCGTTCCAAGATGTCCTTGGCTCAATGAAAGCCCGCTTCGGCATCGGGCGCATGGACTATGCTGTAGAGCCGGGGCTGTATGCCATCGGGAAGCCAGCGGGCAGTTCACCCGTATTTGTCAGCGCAAACTACAAGCTCACATTCGACACGTTGCGAAAAAACCTTGCTGGCCTTGATTGCTGGCTCCTGGTGCTCGACACGAAAAGCGTCAATGTGTGGTGCGCGGCGGGAAAAGGCACATTTGGCACAGACGAGCTGGTGCGCCGCATCGAAACGTCTGAGCTGTCAAAATATGTGTCGCACAACAGGCTGATACTGCCACAGCTTGGCGCAACCGGCGTGAGCGCGCACGAAGTCAAGCTGCGTTCGGGGTTTGACGTCGATTACGGCCCTGTTCGCGCAAGCGACATAAAAGAGTACATCGACATGGGGTGCGAGGCGACAAGGGAAATGCGGACAGTGCAGTTCAGCTTGTGGGACAGGCTTGTATTGGTGCCGGTAGACCTGATTGATGCGGTTAAGCATACGCTTCCGGTCCTTGGCGTCCTGCTTTTGGCAAACCAATTTGCGGCAAAACCCTTCGGCAAAGCTGATGTCGCTGTCGGCGCAGGGGCGGTTTTTGCCGGCACGGTTCTCACTCCCGCTCTGCTTCCGTACATTCCCGGCAGTGCGTTTTCGTGGAAAGGATGGCTGCTTGGCCTAAGCTGCACTGCCGGCATTCTGGGGCTGTCAGGCAAATTCGCCAAGGATGACAAACTGCTGGCGGCAGGCAGTTTGCTGCTGTATCCGGCAATATCTTCGTACCTCGCCATGAACTTCACAGGCGCGTCGACATATACGTCGCCGTCAGGCGTGGACAAGGAAATACGAAAAGCGCTGCCTCTGATAGTCAGCGCGTCTGCTGTTGGCGCCGGGCTGGTGCTCGGGGCACATATGATTGGCAAAAGGAAAGTAAAATGAAACACAAATACCTGAAAAACGTAGCGACTCTTTCATATTCAGAAGGAAAATGCGTAGGGTGTGGCAGGTGTGCCGAAGTCTGCCCGCACGGCGTGTTTTACTCAAATGGGAAAAAAGCCTGCGTTCTCGACAAGGACTCCTGCATGGAATGCGGCGCCTGCGCCATGAACTGCCCTGCAGGCGCTATTGAAGTAAGTGCGGGCACGGGCTGCGCGATTGCGATCATTGCAGGCTGGCTTACCGGCAAAGAGCCGACTTGCGACTGCAGCAGCGGCGAGTGCTGCTGACCTGCTTAAGCGCATGTCGTCTCCGGGTCAAGTTCTTCATATGATATCGCCCCCTTGGGGCATACCGGCAAGCAGTTTCCGAGGCCGTCGCACATTTCTTCATCAAGCTGCTGTGGCTTGCCATCAACGAGGCCTGCTGCATCATCGAAGCGCACAGATATGCACAATCCGCAACCGTCACACTTGCTTTTGTCAATTTTAACAGTTTTGTTAATCATGAGCTCCCTCCTTTTGGCATTGACTTGGTGAACATAGTTATAATATACCACATTTTCAGGATAATTCATAGTAAATATTGACAATCGCAACAAATCGCCGCGCATAGGCGCGGCGCACGGGCATCGCCAGTGTTATTTCACTTGTCCTCAGCTATGCCATGCCCATAGAAAAGTGTGATGATTTGGCTGTTCATCAGCTTCTGCGCAAGCAGCTCCCTGTAGCGGACAGTCTTCTCTTTCCCGGCTGCTCTCAAGCTTGACAGCTCTGCCGGGATTTCTGCTTGTCTTTGTGCCAGTTCGAAAAAGGCATCCTCAAAAGCCGCCAGGCGGCTCAGGGCTTCGGGCAAATCTGTTTCCGGCACAGATATAGCACCGTCAGGATTTATTGTCGTATAGCGTTTCATTGGCTCAATCTTCTCCTTTCGTATGCGCGGTGCGCAGGCAGCAGCCCACGCGTGGAACGACCTCATTTTACCATATAGCAGGGCAACTAGTAAAGTATCAATGGTGCTTTGTACTTTATTAATGTCGTCAAAATTGTCGCTAAAAGCGTTGACAGTTTTGTCTTAAACCGTTATAATTATAGTGGCTAAAGGATTCGTTGCGCAAAAAAAACATGAAATGCTTAAGAAAGGCGGTGAGCGGCTATGGAATTTGTACCTTTGCGCAATTTGCAGCGAGGCATGCCGGAAGTCTGGCAAACGTTACGACAAGAGAACGGCCGCATCGTACTAACAAACAAAGGTCAGCCAGCCTATTTGTTGGTCGACCTAGCCGGGCAAAACATAGTTTCATTAATCAACTTGCTTGATTATTACCGCACTAACCCTGAATTGATGTCAAGAATAGCGAGGTATTAGGATGATTCGTTAGTCTAATTGTCAACATGATCGAAAGGAAGCCCGGCAGGGCTTGGTTTTTGTTGGAATTGGACTGGGGGTTTTTTTAATTATGTCGCTTATCAATATATCAAACCTGACCTTTGCCTATGACGGCAGCTATGACAATATTTTTACCAATGTCTCCTTCCGAATTGACACGGACTGGAAACTGGGGTTTTGCGGGCGCAACGGGCGAGGTAAAACCACTTTTTTGAAGCTGCTAATGGGGGCTTACGAATACAGCGGGACGATTTCCGCCAGCGTGGGCTTCGAGTATTTCCCGTTTGACGTGGCTGACCCGTCGCAAAGCACTCTGGATGTTCTGTCATCCATCGCGCCAGGTGCGCTGCTTTGGCAAATCCAGAGGGAGTTTTCACTGCTGTCGGTCGGCGAAGATGCA
This sequence comes from Clostridiales bacterium, assembly GCA_009778415.1. Lineage (GTDB taxonomy): Bacteria > Bacillota > Clostridia > Peptostreptococcales > Anaerovoracaceae > WRJK01. Next base: position 3,040 of record WRJV01000054.1, read on the forward strand.
CTGTACCGCTCGTTTTGCACTCTCTCAAGCGGCGAACAAACCAAGGCGCTGTTGGCAGGGCTGTTCCTGCGGGAAAACAGCTTTTTGCTGATTGACGAGCCGACCAACCATTTGGACATGGCGGCTCGCGAGACAGTGGCGCGGTACCTTTGCCGAAAAGCAGGATTTGTCTTGGTA
>WRJV01000055.1 GCA_009778415.1 Clostridiales bacterium
GTGGCGCTATAATCGGACGCTACCCCAACTCACTACCGGACTGAAACTTTTGGTGTCAAAGAACAAAAACCTGATGGTCTAGAGCCTATTCAATAGCACCGCTGCGAGGACAAAAATCCTTTCATGGTGAACATTGAGTTCTCTTGCTAATGATATTCTGGTCGGAGCGGCCCGATTTGAACGGGCGACCCCCTGCTCCCAAGGCAGGTGCGCTGCCAGGCTGCGCCACGCTCCGATGTGTGTCTGGTGACATAGAGTAAAAATAGGGGGAGTGGCAAGAAAAATTTGAATGCAGCGCAGCGCACGGCTCCCTAACCTTGCATACGCTCAATTACGCCCGCGTTAAGCAATTTTTCCGCCACCAAGTGGCATCGCTCCGCAGACACGCCGATCTTTTCCGCGATATCAATCAGATCGAACTTCCCATCACAATACGCGAGGAAATCAACAAGTTCAGTAACATATTGACTATACCCTCCTTTAATGGAAGTTGTGGGATACAGCCCATGCTTGTCCAGCCTGGGTTCGCAGGGATATACACCACGGTACCTCTCATTATATTCTAATATATTCAGACAGATTGATAGAGTATCGAAGGAATCCTGCAAACCTTTGGGCGTAATAAAGGATAAATCGTCCAGCGAGGTGTGGTATTCCGGAAAATGCCGGTACAAACTGCGCGCAAAAGGAATAACCGGTAAATCCGCTCCGGGAGCGCCATACTGCCGTTCGTCACTCGCCCTGTCCAGATAGGTATACCGCGTAAATTCAGGATGATGAGACTTGAGTACATGCAGCAGTACACGATCAGCCAACGTATCGCCGCAACGTGAAGGCAGATAAGAATAATCGCGCTCATCGCCGACACAGCTCAACACGAACCCGGCAAGCAGATTCTTCTTCAGCTCGGGAAGATGGTTATACAAATAATAAATAGCACCAATGGTTTCCGGTAAAAAAAGGATTAAATAGGAATAACGGCGACGCTTCCGGCGCAGCCAACGCCCCAGGGCTGTGGCCAGCACAGGACCGGAAAGTTCATTATTGCCCATGGACGGATGACAAACATATGTGGAAAGAAGAATCGTCTTCTCCGATTCACCGGACAGAAAAACCTCTCCATAGCTCATATGCCCAGGTTGCAAAGTAGCGTCTATTACCGCGCGGTACCGTTGTTCCGTGAGGCGCATACGTTGCGCATGGGTGAGACAAAAACCCCAGTCACGCTTATAATAAGAGGTCACGTAAGGGATAGCGTCCGGCTGCTCCGGCAGGGAATGCAGGTGAGCTTGCAATTCTTCCAAGCTGAGAATTTTGTCCACAGGTTCGGAATAGCCCACCACATGCAGATTATGTGTTTGAAAATCAATAATCCGCCGTCCTGCTTCATCCAGTACATAGGCATCACGGATGTTCCACTCTTGCGGTATCGTCCAATCAAAGCATTCCTTCCCCGACGGCACCTCATACTCAACCATTTCCGGAAGCAATTTGCTGAAATATTGCAGCGTCCGGCGTACGCCGTTTCCCGTCAAGCTACGACATATGGGAAATAAATCCTGTGCCCAGGCATACATTTCCCGTCCGTTTTCCAAAGTACTCATTCTCGCATCTCCCCGCTCAACTACTACGTCAGCATTAGCGGACATGTTCAAATGCGGTTCCATCTGCGTCACTCAGGCTGGATGACCCCGGCGGCCAATACCCATCCGTCTTCATCGCAGACACAGGCAATCTGGCCGGGTGCGCAGACAGCTTGTGGCTTATGGAAGTGAACATACATTCCGTCGTCTTCAATCTTTACACAGGCAGCCTGGGCTTTCTGCTTGTACCGCGTACGCACAAAGACAGATTCCGGCCATTGGGACGCCGGTACAAAAAAATTGAGTCTATCAGCACGACAGGTATGAACCCGCAGTTCCGCTGCAGTCCCTAATACCAATTTATTCTGAACGCAATCTTTTTCCAATACATAGAGAGGTTCACGCCAGGCAAGGCCAAGCCCCCGGCGTTGCCCTTCCGTATGGCGCCACAAGCCCTCATGCCTCCCGACCACCCTGCCGTCGCGCAGGCATATAGGACCGGAGCCAGGAAGCCGCTCCGCATATTTTTCCAAAAACACCCTGTAATCGTCACCGGGCACAAAACAGATTTCCCGGCTCTCTTCCGGCAACGGCGTTTCCAAAGCCTGCCCCGCCAGTATGCCTGAAATAGCGCTTTTCATAATGTCTGCCAGAGGCAATACGGCCCGCATCAGACGCTCTCGCGGGACCAAAGAAAGAAAATAGCTTTGATCCCTGCTGGGATCCGCAGCGCGCCGTAATGTGAAGCCATATACAGGGTGCTTTGCAAAAGCGGCATAATGCCCTGTGGCAAGGCGCTCCGCTCCCGACTTTTCCGCCATATCCAGCAGCAAACCGAACTTCATGTCCCTGTTACAGTGCGCACACGGATTAGGCGTTTGTCCTGCTGCATACGCCGCCACAAAAGGGTTGATCACCCGCTGCACGAATTGCTCCCGCAGATCCGCCACATGCAAAGGAACAGCAAGCCGTGCGCACTGTTCACGTAAACCCGGCAACGGATCTAGGCGCGGGGAAGCAAACCGTCCATGCAAGGCGAACAAATCATACCCGGCTGTTTTAAGCGCGCTCAGGGCATACAGGCTGTCTGCTCCGCCGCTCACAGCAACTGCTATCTTCATATGTCCTTTTGAAATAAGAAGGTGTTTCCGACGCAGACCAGGTTGCCTGGGGTTATTTTTCACGCAGATTCAAACGTCGTGCCACAGCCTTTGCGCCGGCTTCCGTGTATTCGGCTTCGCTCAGACGCATTTTCTGTTCAGGTTCGAGTAACAGTTCTGGCGTATTCGACAAATCGGAATCCGCAGTAATCCCGTATTCTGCTGGAAACGAGTTGCTGAAGTACATATCCTGAAAACCCGCGAACTTCAGGCTATGTGCTGTAGCGTCAAGGACAGCGTGTTCCCCCGCATCCACCAGGCCGCGCCGGCGCGCATGCAACAAGCCGGCAAAACATTCACCGCCCTGCGTACAGATAATATGACCATGACGGTTGGCGCGGATCATGGCATCCATGATTTGCTGCTCCGTCACCTGCAATACCTGAAAAGCGCCTTCTCCGCCGATACGTATATATTCCGCCGCCAGACTCTCCACACGCGGAAAGGAAACGGGATTGCCAATCATCGCGGCTT
>WRJV01000056.1 GCA_009778415.1 Clostridiales bacterium
CAGGTATGATCGCAGGCAGGAGCTTCATCGACTTGAGCGAGGTTTCCGATGCCATCGGCAGGGTTGTCGACTTTTTCGCTGCCAATTCGATCCCGCCGTCGCTGGTGGTGCTGGCGTTTTTCGTGGGCGTTGCGCAATTCGTCCAATTTGTCGTGCAGGTGTACCTTTCCCTTGCCGTCGGGCAATTGCCATTGATGAGCAAGCACAGGGTAATGTCATCCATCTTTGCCTATATAGTCTGCTCAGTCGCTGTTCAGATAATCGCAACGGTGGCATTTAGTGGCATGGTGCCGGGCTTCATGGATTTTGCCATGACAGTCAACGACGGGCTGGAGATATCGTACGGGCTGAGCCCTGCCAACATGGCGCGGGCAGTGTCGCTGACAACAGAAGTATTGTGGATTGGGCTTGCTTTCAACTTGGCCACCGCAGCCGCCATGTTCTTCGGGACTACGTGGATTTTAAAGAAGAAGCTCAATTTGGATTGAGCCAGAATAACCGCGCGGGGGGATCAGCAGTCGAGGATCGTCTTTACTTTGCTCATCTCCCCGTCCATTCATGTAAATTCAAGGCTTCCTTCAAGCGCCTGCCCATGCAGCCTTAAAATCTCAGAAAAAGAAGGTTCGCCCTCCCCGATGCCGCAAATGTCAGTCAGCGCCTTTTCTGGTGGCATATCTAGGTCGCTGCTTGAAAAACGAAGCGCCAAGGCGATGCCCAGCAAAATTCCTTCTGTGCCTGTATTTTCGCTTTCGCAAAGCCTCAGTGCGCCTGCTAAGCGGTCTTCCCGCGCAAGCTTTCGGCGCAGGTCGCGCCCGACCCGGTACACCGTGTCTCCAAGCTGGCGGTTCCCAAAGCGTGCGATCAGGTCGTCTACGTGGTCGTAGAGAGGCTGATCTTCCATGCCGTACTTTTTTGCCAAAGCGTTTGCCGAAGAAACCATGGCTTTTCGCACCAAGCACCTGACCTCTTTCCTCCCGATAGCCTGCCATATGTACTCGCAGCCTAGGTAGTCCCCGCAGTACGCAGTCAGCGCGTGGCCCATGTTGTGTATGTACAGCTTTCGCTCTACATAAAATGAGAACGGCGAAAAAGCCTTGATGCCTCGCAGATCAGGAATGCCCGCCCTGAACGCTGCCCCGTCCACCGGAAGCGAGGCGTATGCTTCCACGCAGATGCGCATTGGGTCGCCGCCCTTCATCTCAGGCGTCTGGATAGGCACCATCCGCCCTATGGAAGTCTCGACCAGCCCGACGCTCTCAAAAAACCAGCTGTGTGCAGCCTTCGGCAGATGAGAAAGGATCAGGCTGCGCAAGATGCGTTCCGCGTCTTTGAGGTTTTCGCATATCAAAACGTCGATGGGTGCCGCCCCCCGTTCAAACCGCCGCGCAAGCCCTGCGGCGATGGGTGCCGCAACCCGTGGAAGGATGTTCGCTCCGACTGCTGTAGCCATAAGGTCTGCCCGCGATATGGCGCCAGCGACTTTGCCAGCGTCATTGCCGTTTATAGCCTCGATGTTCTCTATCATGACGTCGGTGCGAGAATCGTCTGTCAAGATGCAGAGGGGGTACGCATGCTTTTCGTTGATTGCAGCCACGACGTTTTCGTCCACGTCGACAAAGGTTGTTTGGTAGCCTGACTCAAAAAGCAGCTGCCCGATAAACCCGCGCCCAATATTCCCCGCACCGTACATGACGGCAGTTTTTTTTGAATTGAAATCACCGTTTGCTGTCACCGTGCCACCTCCCACAGCTGTCATCGTGCCACCTCGCATGCCACGAGGGGCTCTCCGTTTTCAAGCAGGTACTTTTCGCATTCAGCAGTCCACAGGCCGTTCTTCATGCGCACGGCAAGGGCTTCAAACAGAGGGTCGCCTGAGCCGGCGAAGTCGGCTATGGCTGTTAGCGGCATCGAGATGTGGTTGTAGATCAGCTTCTTTCCGCCGGGGATGCTGGGAAGGTTCAGCGTCGCTCCGACAACTGCGTCCAGCCCCCCTACATGGGTCACCATGCTGGAAGGGTCCAATTTGCCTGCCGCTGTCATCTCAAGGCTTTCCAGCATGTCGGCGGTGTTGCCGCCGCTGTTTCCGGACACATGGGTGGCGTTGTAATGTACAGCGTAGTAATTGAGTTTCGCGCAGAATTCGGGGTCTTGGGGCCCTGCAAAGAAGTTGAGGCAGCCGTCGTACGCCAGTATTGCGTCTGCCTGCTCCACGACAGGCGCCACAGGGGCGTAGACGTATACGTCGTTGTATCCGGCGCCGCCTGACAGTTCCATAAGTTCAGCGGTGCCGGGCGCGTTCAGGTACACGAGCTTCACGCCGCATTTTGCGGCATCTTCAGCAGGGAAGAGGGACGCGGCGCGGTCAAGCCTGGCTTGGTCGATGTCAGTGACGGCCAGCAGGGACGGGGACCGGCTGCAGTGCAGAGCGTAGTCTATGGCGCCCAGCCCCATAGGGCCGGCGCCGGCCAGCAGCGCCATTTTGCCGCTCTTAACTATGCCCATCCTGTGTTCGTAGCTGCCGGGGGTCGTGTGGTAGTTGACGTGAAAGCCGCCTATGATGCAGCTCATGGGCTCTGCCAGTGAACCGAGGTAAAACGGGTCCCCATCGTATGGGAGCAGGCAGTTCCGTTCCATGACTACCGAGGGGATCACCACATAGGTAGCGCTGCCACCGATGTACGGGAAGCTGTAGCCCGGAGCAGCGTGGACGTTCCCGGGGATGTTCAAAGCCGGCTGTATGGAGAATTTGTTCCCTGCGCTGAATTTCCCCTTCCATTTTGCGCCCACCTCAACAAGCTCGCCGCAGAACTCGTGGCCTATGATCGTGGGGTTGCAAGCGACGTCATCGGGGACGCGTTTGTGGTCCGCACCCTGCTTTGCCGCCTTGTAAGTGGACATGCAGATGCTGTCTGAAACTATTTTCGCCAGGATCTCATCGTCCTTGATGGGCGGCAAGTCGAAAGCCTCAAGCCGCAAATCGTTTTTGCCATACAGCCGAACAGCGATGGTTTTCATATCCCCAACCTCTCTCTCCTCATTTTCTCAACATTCGTGAAGTTCATCTTTGCCGAATATCCCGGCAGCGGGACTATTTTCTCGTGAATCGCGTCCAGCACCCACCCTGCCTGCGGGTAGTAAAAGTCCTCCAGCTCGGGGCACGGGCAGATCACGTTGGGCGCGGATACGACTACTGGCGGCGCGTCGAGCCAGTCGAAGCA
>WRJV01000057.1 GCA_009778415.1 Clostridiales bacterium
CTCTCTTTACTCATGGTCTCCCCCATCTCCCCCTTCGTAAATAGGGACGGTTATTGTGAACTTGCTGCCCTTACCCTCTCTGCTCTCGGCAAAAATATCGCCCTGGTGCCCCTTGACTATCTCCTTGACGATTGAAAGCCCGAGGCCGCGCCCTTCCGGGTTGTCCTTTTTTGCCCGCTCGTCTTTGTAGTACGTTTCAAATATGAACGGCAGGCTTTCTGCGGGAATCCCCCGCCCTGTGTCCTCGACTTCAAACACAACTTTTTCGCATGAAGCGTCAAAGCTGCAGGATATCCGGATTTTTCCCCTTGGCGGCGTAAATTTGACGGCATTGTTGACTAAGTTGTCGAAAACCTGCTCCATCCGTTCGACGTCGGCAATGAATTTAAAGCCCTTTCCTCTTAATTGTGGAGAAACAAAGGCCTCAAAATGCTGTTTCCCGGTTGCAACCACTGCGCTTTGCTTATCTGCCATCCCTTTGAAAAAAAGAACCACGTCGACCTCCACGAACTGGAAGGAGAACTGGTGGGATTCCAGTTTGGACAGCTGGATCAGGTCTTCGATCAACCGTTGCAGCATAAAAGACTTGGAACTTATCAAGCTGATTGCTTCCCTGTGTTTTTCCGAGCCTTCGAGCACATTCCCTTCAAGTGCCTTCGCATAGCCCAGTATCGAAGTGACCGGAGTCTTGAGCTCATGGGATATTGACGAGAAAAAAATCTGTTGAGCTTTCCTTGACCTAATCAGCTCCTCTTCCACAAGCTTCCGTTCGGTGACGTCCCTGATGATCCCTTCGACTGACAGGATTTCTTCCTGTTCGAGCACCGGGGAGTTGTGGAACTCCACCCAAATATAGTCACCGTTCTTTTTTTGCCACTGCACAGCTTGGATCCCCTGGTCTTGCGCCTTGAAAAGGTCCCGCAGGGACTGCCTGTCAGAATGCACGGTCAGCTCTTCGAATAGATTCGCATTTTTGTAGAATTCCTTCTGGTGGTAGCCTGTCAGCGCTTCCACCGCCGGGCTGACAAAGGCGAAATATGGCGCGGGCTTCAAATGGTAGTCGAAGATGATGTCAGTAGCGTTTTCAGCGAGAAGCCTGTACTCGCTTTCCTTCTCTGAAAAGCTGCGGTACGTCCGTTCCAGGAACAGGTACATGACGTAAAAATTCATAAGCGAAAAAAGCAGTATTTCGTAAAGGTACATCTCCCCGAAATTGTAGGGGAAAAGCGCCTTTACAGCCCCTATCAGCAGGAAGATGGCCAGCGCCGTGCCACGTTCTGCCCACGTCGCCGTCCATTTCACGGCGACCGCGTAGCAGAGCACCACCGTCAAAATGCCTTGGTACGCCGATATTGGGAGCAGGATTATCTCCGAAACCAGTGGGTACTGAGCAAGAACTATCGAAAGAAGCAGCAGGAGAAACGAGTAGCGCAACCAAAATATCGCAACCGGTTTGTGTGCAAAGTCGTACGCGGCGAACAGCAAAAACAACAGCGCGTACATATCGCCGGCCTTCTTCAGTAGCTCAAGTCCCATGAGTTCGTTTTCGCCCCTCAAGATAAGCAGCGTACATATGTACCCTGCCGAGGAAAACAGCCAGGAAAGCCCCCAGTACAGCATGAATTTCCCTGACATCTTCCGAAACGAGTAAAAATATATGGCTGCCGTAAGCAGAACCAGTACTGCAGGCAAAAAAATGCCCACTTTCAGCAAATCCGTCAAGTTTCCCACGTCGCCCCCTCTGCCCTCTTTGCCTCAATAAAAAAATCTGGCAATTTTCTTACGCTTATTATATTATATGAGCGAGAAGATATAAAGCCGTTTTTTTAATGCGAGGTCCACATGATTCCTTTTACGAGTTATCTTTCGATGGCCATCATATGCCTGTTCATGTTCGTCCCGTTGTGGCTCGGCGGTGAAGCGTCTAAGAAATCGATCGGGACGATTGAGGATTTTTTCATTCTGAACAGGGGACTTTCGACAGCTTTGGCCTTTTTTACGATTTGGGCCACTTGGTGGAGCTCTTTTGCATTTTTGGGTTCCACTGCTTTCTTTTACGCGAGGGGGCCCGTCTACTGGACAGGCATCGGTTGGAACGTCTTGTTCGGCCTTATTTACCTCCTCTTTGGGAAACGAATATGGCGCCACGGGAAGCAGAACGGGTGCATCACCCCCGTGGATTTCTTTGACGAAGCATACCGCTTCAAGCCCCTGAGTTTGCTTGCAACATTGACGATGCTCGTTTTTACTCTCCTGTACCTGCACCTTCAGCTGTTCGGAGGCTCAATCCTCATCGACATAGCGTCGGGCGGGATAATTTCATGGAGGGTAAGCGGCCTGATATTCTGCACGGTCATGATAATCTACCTTTGGGAGGGCGGAATGCGCGCCGTTGCTTGGGCTGACATCTTTTATGGCGTCCTGGTCTTTGGCAGCATGCTGAGCTGCGGGTTTTTTCTGGCTCACAAGGCAGGGGGCATAGGCAGCATGTTCATGCACATTGCCGAAACAGAACCAGAGCGCCTGCTCTTGCCCGGTCCGTTTGGCAGCGAAGGAGAAATGCTCTGGATAACTATGTTCATCATCATCCCGCTGGGCGCGTTCATGGGGCCCCAGGTGTGGCTGCGGGTCTATTCGGTGAAAGAGGAAAGGACTTTCGACGTGATGCCTTTTCTTCTCAGCATCTCGACAGTCGCCTATGTGGGCTCAGTGCTGTCCGGTAACGCAGGCGCAATCCTTCACCCCGAATACACCGAACAGCCGGAATACATTATAGCAGTGCTGCTGATTGAACACGCGCCTTTCTGGTTCATGAACATCATCCTTTGCGGTGCAGCCGCTGCAGCCCTTTCAACCGCCAACTCCCAAATACATGCGGTCTCAGCCCTTGTCTCAATCAACGTATATAAAAAGTACATAAACCCTAAAGCCGCCGAACGCAATATCGTCGGCGTAGGCAAAAAAACCGTTGTCGCCTTCTGCCTGCTGGCTTACCTTACCTTGAACAACACCCCGAACATGCTCGTCTTCTCGGGGCTCCTTGCCTTAAGCGGGACAGCGCAGCTTATCGTGCCTGCGGCAGGCGCCCTCTTCTGGCGCAAATCCAATGCAGTCGCGGCTTTTTGGGGACTAGCGTCAGGGCTTGCTTCCCTCGTTCTGCTTTTCTTTTTCTTCGGTGACAAACTCTTTGTCTACCCCGGCCTGCTCGCCCTGCTGATAAACACCGCAGTGTTCGTCAC
>WRJV01000058.1 GCA_009778415.1 Clostridiales bacterium
AAAAAGCCCTGCTTGTCCGCGTCGAGTATGGCGACTAGGGACACTTCGGGCAGGTCAAGCCCTTCCCTGAGCAGGTTTATGCCGACAAGGACGTCAAACACGCCCATCCGAAGGTCGCGTATGATTTCGAGCCTTTCCAGGGTTTCTATCTCCGAGTGCAGGTACCGCGCCTTTATCCCCGTGTTTTTTATGTAGTCTGTCAGGCTTTCTGCCATCTTTTTCGTAAGCGTTGTGACGAGGACTTTTTCCCCTCGCCTCGTCACCTTGTTGATCTCGCCTATGAGGTCGTCTATCTGGCCTTCGCTCCTGTGTACCTCTATTTCCGGATCGAGAAGCCCCGTCGGCCTTATGACCTGTTCTGCGGAAACGCCTCCTGAAAGCCCCCTTTCGAACTCTGCCGGCGTAGCGCTGACATATATAGCCTGGTTCACTATCTCGCGGAATTCGTCGAACATGAGCGGCCTGTTGTCCAGCGCGGAAGGAAGCCTGAAGCCGTATTCCACCAGCGACTGCTTCCTGGAGCGGTCCCCGGCGTACATGGCCCTTAGCTGAGGGAGCATGGCATGGGACTCGTCCACCACGAGGAGGAAGTCTTTCGGGAAGTAGTCTATCAGAGTATAGGGCTTCGCGCCTTGGGGCAGCCCGTTGATGTGCCTGGAATAGTTCTCGATCCCCTTGCAAACCCCTATTTCCCTGAGCATTTCTATGTCGTAGCGCGTCCTTTGGGAAATCCTCTGGGCTTCCAGCAGCTTGCCCCTGTCCGTAAACCACCTGACCCGTTCGTTTAGCTCGTCCTCAATGGTTACTACCGCCTTTTCCATGTTTTCTTTTGACGTCACGTAGTGCGAAGCCGGGAAAATCGCCACATGGCTCCTGATGCCGAGTATCTCCCCTGTCACCGAGTTTATTTCTTTGAGGGACTCCACTTCGTCTCCAAAAAGCTCGACCCGGATGGCGTTGTCGGCGCCGGCTGGGAAGATGTCAACAATGTCCCCCCGCGCCCTGAAGCAGCCTCGTGAGAAATCCGTGTCGTTTCTGACGTACTGGATGTCGACAAGCCGCCTGAGTATGTCCTGCCTGCTTTTGACCGTTCCCACCCTAAGCGACAGCATCTGGTTTTCGTAGTCGAAGGGGCTGCCCAGCCCGTATATGCAAGAAACGCTGGCCACGATGATGACGTCGCGCCGTTCGGCAAGGGCTGCCGTGGCCGAGTGCCGCAGCTTTTCGATCTCTGCGTTGATGTCGGAGTCTTTTTCTATATATGTGTCGGTTGATGGCACATACGCCTCCGGCTGGTAGTAGTCGTAGTAGCTCACGAAATACTCCACTGCGTTGCCCGGGAAAAATTCTTTGAATTCTCCGCATAGCTGGGCGGCAAGGGTCTTGTTGTGCGATATTACAAGTGTCGGCCTTTGAACCCTCTCGATCACGTTGGCTATCGTAAAGGTCTTCCCAGAGCCGGTCACTCCAAGCAGGGTTTGGTGCTTTTCACCGCGCAAAACACCGTTTGACAACCTCTCCACTGCCTCGGGCTGGTCGCCTGTGATCTTGTATTCTGATACTATTTTGAACTTAGCCATAACTTAAATATTATACCTCAAATATAAAAAATTCGCAAATAGTATTGCCTTTGTTCGCTATTTTGTGCTATACTTATTCAATTAGCCTCAACAACACTTGGTAATTTACGGACAAAAATCAAATTTAAATAGATAAAAAAATAGGAAGGAGCCGCTGCATGATTAGCTTCAAATTGAATTTCAAGAAAAATGACGACAGCCCAAAGCCGGGCGATCTGAAAAAAAACGGAAAAAGCAAACCTGAAAAATCTAAAGGCGCACAAGCCGGCACACCTCGAAAGAAAGATATTCTTATCCCATATGTGGAAAACACATCTAAAACATTGGTAAAGAACAACGGGATCGAAAACGACCTGTACGTTAAGCACGACGTCAAACGGGGCCTGCGGAACTCCAACGGGACCGGCGTGGTTGTGGGGCTCACCAGGATTGGCGCGGTCGATGGGTACAAGATAAACGAGAAGAATGAAAAGGTTGCTGTGGAGGGGAAACTTTATTACCGTGGCTACGACGTAGAGGACCTTGTGAAAAACGTCATCTCTGAGGACAGGTTTGGATTCGAGGAGACTTCGTACCTGCTTTTGTTTGGCGAACTGCCAAACAAAAAACAGCTTGCGGAATTCACCGAGCTTCTGGGGTCACACCGGGAGCTGCCCGTCGGGTTCGCCAGGGACATGATCATGACTGCCCCTTCCGCGAACATCATGAACAAGCTCGCACGGAGCGTGCTAGCCCTGTATTCCTACGACCCGACGCCTGACGACCTTTCCATACCGAACGTCCTTCGTCAGTCGATTGAGCTGATGGGGCATTTTCCGCCCTTGGTGTCGTATGCCTATCAGGCCAAAAAATCATATTTCGACAACGAGAGCATGCATATACACAACCCGCTGCCTGAACTTTCCACGGCAGAAAACATCCTTCGGATGACGAGGCCCACCGGCGAGTTTACGAAGCTCGAAGCCAGGCTCCTCGACATCTCCCTGATGCTTCACGCGGAGCACGGCGGCGGGAACAATTCCACGTTTGCCACGCACCTGCTCTCTTCAACGGACACGGACACCTATTCGGTAATTGCGGCTGCCATCGGTTCGCTTAAGGGCCCCAAGCACGGCGGCGCGAACGCGGCTGTTTTGAATATGATCCTTGACCTTAAGAAAAACGTGAAAGACATAACGAACCACAAAGACGTTGAAAAATACCTGATAAGGGTCCTGAAAGGCGAGGCGAACGACGGGAGCGGGCTTATCTACGGGCTCGGCCATGCCGTATACACAATCTCAGACCCCCGCGCAGCCATTCTCAAAGGGATGGCAAAGGAACTGGCAGTGGACAAACACCTGCTGGACGATTTCATGCTCTGTGATTTCATAGAGAAACGCGCGCCCTCGCTGTACAAGGAGGTCAAGGGGACTGACAAGCCGATGCCGGCCAATGTTGACCTGTACTCGGGGTTTGTTTACAACGCGCTTAACATTCCTATCGACATCTCGACGCCGCTTTTTGCCACAGCCAGGCTTTCCGGCTGGTGCGCCCACCGCATGGAAGAGCTTATTGCGGGCAAGCGGCTTATACGCCCTGCGTACATTTGTGTGCAAAAAAACTACGACTATACCCCTATTGGCAAACGAAAATAACATTTTTCGACAGATAATCTGC
>WRJV01000059.1 GCA_009778415.1 Clostridiales bacterium
TCCGATGCTGCAACCGGGTTTATGCCGGCAGAGAGCGCAAGGATAGCGTTGCCCAGCATCCTTTGACCCATGAAGTGGTTGGCGCCCCTGAAGAATATGTTTGGCGTAAACAAAACGATCGGTACGCCTTCAGCGTCTCCGTTGTAGGTTCCTGCAGCAACAAATGTCTTGTTCGCGAACTTGGCTTTCACCCTGTCGCTAGCAGGGGCACTGTCGTTCGGCACGCCCGCCCATCCGGAGCGGAAGAAGGAATCCTTGTTGTCACCGCTCTTGTAGCGGTCCGCCTCGGGAATCTGATCGTCGTTGAGCGACGTCAACAGGGGAACAGCCCCTTCAGGCAGCGAGGTGATAGCCGGGGTGTTGCCGTACGAGGTTGCCAGGTATTCCACCAAGTCCATGTTGGCGGTAATTGTGCTGTTTGTGTTTATCTCGGCCTTCAGTATCGCCTCAGTGCTTGAGCCGAGCGTAATGGCCGAGTAGCCGCTGCCCATGAGCGGGCCGACCACGCTTTGGCCGGATCCGACGCTGATGACGCCGATTCCGTCGTTAATCGCGCCAGTGTAGTTGGCGGCAGTAGCGTTGTTGAAACCGACGAGGACTGTTCGGCCAGCCGTAGCGGTGGAAGTGGTGTTGTAGACGAAGTCTGTCCCTCTCACCAGGCCCAGCGCCTCGAATGAATGGCGGTTCTCGCCTTCGCTTCCGTTGATTTGGACGACAGGTTTGACAAGCGGCGTCGAGAATGCGCCGCTGATCGGCACTGCATGCCCTTCCAGGTAGAAGTCGTCTTTGTAGCTGTCAAACACCGACTTGCTCATGACGAAGTCGCCCCTTACAAATCCACGTGTTTCGCTCGTCAGCATGCTGACTGGTTGATCGTCTTTTAGCGCTTTAATCACTGCTTTTACCGCATCTACGCTGTTGTTTTTAACGACGACCGTGTCGCCGCTGCCTTCCAGTTTGGATTCCAGAGAGTACCAAGCCGGCAGGTCTTTCCAGTTTTTGACCACTTTAGCGTCTGCGCTTACTGTAGTGTAGTTCAAAGCCGCAGTTTTGCCGCCAAAAGCGTTCTCCACGTCAATCCGGTCGACAGTGAAGCCCCTGAAAACGCCGAAGCTGTGTACGCACTCCGCGTACAACGTCACAGGCGATGGGGAGAGTTCAATCGCGCCTACGTTGAGCACAGTGTTGACTATGTCGCGGTTGCCCTGGTGCATGTCGATGACGAGCGCACCCGCTTTGTAAAGCTTGCCGTTGACGCTAGTGTCCACTGTCAGCCTCTCTACGCGGGCCTGCACGCGGGTCAGGTATTCGAGGGCGGCTTTCGCCGAGGCCACGTCAAGCTGGTCCTCGGAATTCATCGGCAAAACGTAGTATTGCGGGAAGAAGCCGGTTTCGTGGTCCGGCGTCACGCGGGGCAGCGTTTGCGACGTCAGCGCGCTGCGCCTCTCGACCACTCTGCCGTCTGCGCTCCAGGCGTCGCCTGGCTGGGCCCATGTCCATGGAGGCGTGGTTGCGTATGTGCCCCACGTATCGCCAGGCATTCTCCACTGTATGTCTGCATTGGGGCTTACGACGAACAGGAACGGGTTGACTTTTGCGTCCGTGTTCTCATTTTCAACGCCCCGGCGCTTGTACTCGATTTTGAAATTCAGAAAATCGTCCCAGCGCGTTTGAAGGTCGTACATTGAGCCGTAAGCGACGTACATGCACGACAGGACTTCCCTTGCGTGCAGGCCCTCGGCTTCTATCGTCTGCGCTATTGCGCCGAAATGGTTTGAGAAACCTGGAGAGTATATCGGCGACGCATCGTCGTAGTCGTAGCCGTAGTCCATATTCTCGTCACAGCTCAGCACCCTTGGCTGGACGCCGGATCCGGTCAGCGCGGCGGTTACTGCCTCCGCGAGCTTGTGCGCCCTCGGCGATATCAAATCAAACTCGAGGCAGGGGTCGTGCGGCGCCGTACACGGGTCAATCAAGAACGGGAAGCCGGTGCAGTGGTATTCCACCAGATAAACGGGCTCCAGCTTCGCTAGGTACGATTTGCCAATAATGCTTTCCGTCAGCGTGTGGTACAGGCCGTCGCGGTTCGGGTCCATGCCGTACGACGCAGCCCTTACGCCGCCTTGCGCCCTGCCGTCCGGGTTTTGGGTGAACAGGAAAACAAAGATGTAATGCTCCAGCATGTCGTCGATGTCCAAAGTGGTGAGTTCTGCGCCCTTGTCTTGATCCATGACGTTCCAGAAGCTCAAGTAATGATTCTTGTCACGGAAGAGCGGGTTTGCGGTAAGGAACGTCTCCCCAGCCGGGATAGCTCCAAGCCTGCCGTACTGTATCATCTGGAAATGGTCAAGGAACGGCCCGCCCGCCCAGCGGCAGCCCATGTTGGACGCGCTGGCAGAGTTCGCGTTCGCCGAAAGGAAGGGGTCGAGCCAAGGCCCTTGGTGCTTGACTTCCTTGGCCCTTTGGTATTTGATGCTTTCTTCTTTGGCCACAAGGTTGAAAAGGTGAATGGGGGCGTCCGCGCCGGCCGATTCGGGCGTGTGGATGTTTGTGTAAACGGCAGGAAGCCTTAAGTCGCTGCCGAACTTTTCTATGGCCCCTTGCGGGTTCGTGTTCATCATCGGCACAATTTCGTTCATGTACCTGTCAAACGACTCCTGGCTGTCCGCGACAATGCCCACCCACATGTCGTTGGGCCCGGTGGGCAGCGGGTTGTAGGGCGCGGTGCCTGTGTATATGCCCGGGGTTTTGCCCAGCGACTCGACTCTGATGTACCTGTCGCTGCCGGCTAAACCGAAGCTGCCGTCGCCTATCGTTTTCGTCCCGTCCGCTTCGATGAACTCGCTGAAAGAGCTTTTGTTGTCGCGCAGGTAGTCGGCAAGCTCCAGCGTGGTGTACTGGTAATCCCTCATCCTGAGTTCAAAGGGCATGGCAGCCCGCGAAGTTGCTTCGCTCCCGTAAAAGAGGCGCATTTTCGCGTCCCCTCTGCGCAGGTCGTTGACCAAGGTGGTGCGCGCCTCGTTGCTTGCACCGCCATTGCCGCTGGTAGTGTAGCCGCTAGCGGTAGTGTTCACGTTTTGCTGGTCTAGGTCTACGTCGAAAAATTTAAGCCTTATGTCCAAGGCGATGTAATCTTCGTCGATTGCGGCGCTTATGCTCTCAACTTGGGAAATGTTGCCTGCGCCGTTGGTGATGTTGAAGTCGGCTGCCGCCCAGGCGCCTGCGCCTGATCCCAGCGGATGGCTGAGCCTGTCTGCAGCTTGGCTGTCTGTCGT
>WRJV01000060.1 GCA_009778415.1 Clostridiales bacterium
TGCTAGAAAGCCTGAATTTATCAGGCTTTCTGTTATTTTTCACAATCTGCTCCGGCTTTAATACAGGAGGCATTGTTTTTTGTAAAATGGAATTCCCCAGAATTGTAAATAAAATTCCCCACTATTGTAAGTAGAATTCCCCGAAAATGTAAGAGCGTTGCGAGCAGCCCAAAAACTTGATACCCTTGTGATGAAAAACAACTAAGTCGCAAGGGGGTAAAAGAAAGGATGCTCGCAATGCCTAGGAAAAATTCTATCAGGGAATCGTATTTTGTCAACGGGAAAACGATAACGGAGATATCCCGGGAGACAGGGCACGACCGAAAAACGATCCGCGAAGTCATAAGCAAGGACGACTGGTCCGAGCCGCCGCCAACGATGAAAGAAGCAGATACGCCGAAGCTGGACCCATTCAAGGCAAAGATCGACGAGTGGCTGACGGATGACAAGCGATTCAAGCGAACGCAGCGGCACACAGCCACGAGGGTCTACAACCGCCTGCGTACCGAAGATGGCACGAAAGAGACGTTTGACTGCTCCTACGAGACGGTCAACACGTATGTCCAGAAGCGGAAGAAGGAGATATACGGCGCACAGAACAACGCGTATCTGCCACTTGAGCACAAGCCCGGCGAAGCGCAGTGCGACTTTGGCTCCGCCGATTATTACGAAAACGGCACGCTGACCGAGGGCCACCATCTGAACGTGTCATTCCCGCATTCGAATCAGGGCTACCCCCAGCTATTCCCGGGGGAAAACACCGAATGCCTGTTTGAAGGATTGGTAAACATATTCGAACACATAGGCGGCGTTCCGCCCGAGATCTGGTTCGACAACGCATCCACGATGGTCAAGGGGATACGCGCCGGGGGCGAGCGCGGTCTGACCGACAGGTTCATCAGGTTCAAGGAGCACTACGGGTTCACTGCTGTGTTCTGCAACCCCAACTCCGGGCATGAGAAGGGCTCGACGGAGGGCAAGGTCGGATACCACAGGAGGAACATGCTCGTGCCGGTACCAAGCTTCAAGGAGCTCGGCGAATACAACAGGCACTTACTGGAACTCGCCGACGCCGACGGCGCAAGGGACCACTACAGGGCAGGCGTCCCGATAAGGGAACTGCACGAAAAAGACAGGTCTGCGCTGCTCCCATTGCCGCAGAACGAGTTCGACACCGCCGGATATGAAGTGGCAAGGGCGGACAAATACGGCATAATACGCATTAATGACGGGAAGCATGAATACTCCACCTCGCCGAAATACGCCGGAGGCACGGTGATTGCAAAGCTCACGTCCACTACGGTCACGATCCTGGATGAGTCTGGGCGGCCAGTCGTGCCTCACAAGAGGCTATACGGCGACAAGAAGCAAAGAAGCATGAACTGGATACCATACCTCGAGCTGCTAGCCCGAAGGCCGCGCGCGGTGAAATACAGCGGCATATACGGTCTGCTACCGGCAGAGATACGTGACTATCTGGAAGCCAACAAACCAAGCGACACATCGGCAATAATCAGGATGATCGCCGAATTTACAAGGAGGACGGGATTCGAAAGCGCGGTGGCGACGGTAGCGCAAGCAGCCAAGCGCAACGTTTCAGACCCGGACAGCCTCAAGGCGCTGCACCGCAGGATGCACATGGACATCCCGGAACTGCCGCCGTTACCGCAGCGTGAAGCCCCGCACCTGGACCCGCTGATGCCCGACCTGTCAAAGTACGACTTCGCAATTGACAGGAGGTGCGTGCAATGACAGCAACCGAAACCGAACTGTTTGAGTTGTGCAAAAGGATGCGGCTGTCCCGCAACCTTGCGGAACGCGCGTTGGAGATAGAGGCCTGCGGCAACATAGAGTTCCTGCTGAAGCTATTTTCGGAAGAACTGGCATACAGGGATGCCCGCAGGAACGAGGGGCTGGTCAAGGCGGCCGGTTTCTACAGCGTGAAGACGCTGAAGGGCTTCATTACGGACGATATCCAGTTCCCCGCCGGCGCAGGGCTGGAAGAACTGAAGACACTGGATTTCATAAAAGACAAATGGAACATATGCATGTATGGCGGCACTGGCACGGGGAAGACCCTGCTCTCGACCGCGCTCGGCGTCCGCGCCTGCGAAAGCGGCATACCGATAAAGTTCTACAGGACTGCGGCGCTGGTCAACAGCCTGTCGGAGGCGAAGGCTTCGGGGACGCTCTCAAAGGTCCTGAACAAGATCGACAAGGCGCAGGCCATCGTGCTGGACGAGTTCGGGTACGTGCCCGTAGACCGGGTCGGGGCGCAGCTTCTTTTCGAGGTGATCTCGGAATGCTATGAGAGGAAGTCCGTGATCCTGAACACAAATCTGGAATTTTCGCAGTGGGTGAACATCCTGTACGACCAGAAGATGACAGCGGCGCTGATCGCGCGGCTCCTCCACCATTGCCACCTACTCATATTTACAGGACCCGACATGCGGCTCAAGGAATCGAGCATCCACGACATGTACGCGAAAATCGCAGGGTGACGGATATGGGGGCTACGTCGAACGAATCAAAACAGCGCTGGAACAGGGAGCATTATGCCCTGCTCAAGGCTTATGTGAGCCACGAAACGGCGGCGGCGTTCAAGTCAAGATGCCGGGAAGACGGCGTGTCTGTGTCCGGGAGGATTGGAGAACTGATCATAAGACATCTTGCCGATGGGCTAAAGCCAAAGGAAGGCAATTCCATATCTTATGCCGTGAATACAAGGGCGATGAGGCGCAAAGCCGTTGCGGCGGCGGTAGGCATAATCGAGATGGTCTTGGATGCTGGAACTGACTATATGGACAATATCCCGATCAACCTGCAGAATTCGCAGCCGCATGACGCGGCGGAGCAGACGATGGAGGCGCTTGTGGAAGCACTTGGCATTTTATGCGAGGCATACCAATAGCATACTGGTACCACTGATCTGAACCTGAATTGCGCGCAAGCATCAAGAAAAAGCACAAAAATGACAACAAAAAGGAGTATCCGATGAAAACGATAGATTCAATAATCGAGAACATGAGGGAAACTTACGATACCGACACGATCGACGAATATGTCGAAGGCCTGCCATATGAACTGATGCACATCTTACTGGAGGAGATAGACAAGCTGGGCAAGATGGTTATGAGCGTCAGGTCTGAGCTGAACGCCCTGACCCCTCCCGGCCAATACGAGCCATACCCTGATTTGGCTACCGACATCTGGGATATGTCATGGTACGATCACCCGTCTGTGAAGAAGTACGAGGAAATCTACGGCCTCATTGAGTAGGCC
>WRJV01000061.1 GCA_009778415.1 Clostridiales bacterium
ATCGGGTTTCGGGGCGACCAGATTAGAAAAATCCCATGTGACGGCAACTACCGCATGGCAACGTCTTCTTTGGAAAAAGCAATAATTGACGATCAAGCGGCCGGAAAAATACCCTTTGTCGTTGTCGCCTCTGCAGGCACTACCAACACAGGAAGCATTGACCCCATGAACGGCATTGCAGACATCTGTGAAAAACACAACCTTTGGCTGCATGTAGACGGCGCATATGGAGCCTCGGTATTAGTTTCGCAAAAGTACAAACACTTGCTGGACGGGGTTTCTCGCTCAGACAGCGTCAGCTGGGATGCGCACAAATGGCTAATGCAAACGTACAGTTGCAGCGCGCTTTTGGTTAGGGACAAGCAATGCCTGGTAAACGGCTTTAGCGCAAACCCCGAGTACTACAAGGATGCTGCAGCCACGGACGATGAGATAAACTATTGGGAGTTTGGGCCTGAAATGACCCGGCCGGCGCGCAGTTTGAAGTTGTGGGTCACCTTGCAGGTGTTGGGGACCGAGGCGATGGGGCAAATGGTGGAGTATGGCGTTCAGTTAGCGGAATGGGCCGAAGACGAAATAAGGAAACATGATGACTGGGAAATAATTTCTCCGGCTCAATTGGGGATTGTAAACTTTCGTTATGCGCCCCCCGGCTTCACTGATGAACAGTTGGACGCGCTTAATACGAGAATTTCCAACGCGATCGTAAAAGACGGCTTTGCTTTTGTCCTCACAACGACGCTGGCTGGAAAAACAGTTTTGAGGATGATCGCCATTCACCCGGACACGACCGAAGGTGATATCAGAAACACGGTTCAGCTTTTGGCAAAATACGCACTTGAAGCAGCGGCGGGGAAGTGAAATATATGTTGGGTCAAAGGCCGGCTACAGACGAGTTGTATTGAGAGGCTTAGGGGCTCGTAGCGCAAATAATAAACAAGAAAACAATGACCCTAAGTCACTAAACACCGCGCATATGCGCGGTGCGCGGGCATCGCCCCATCTTGGTTGCGGGCGTAGCCTGGTTAGATATAGTTAATTAGATATAGTTATCCTAAAGGGGAACAATATGAAAACATTAAAGATATTACTTACGATTCTGTTTTTTGTTCTAATGTCGTGCTCTTGCGATAACATAAATAGCCCAATTGAAAACATGGCAGAGAGTCAAAACACGCACGAAAACAAAGCTCTGGCAAGACCTGAAAATGCTGTAAAATTTGGAAATGTCTCAAACAACTTTACTCTTTGGGTTGCTGCTGACGGGGATGCGTTTTATTACAGTTCTGGTAAAGATATTAAAAAAATCACTTCTGGTAGCGAGCAAATTTTGCTCGCTACGGAAAGTTCCCTTTGGATCAACACTATGGATGGATGGCTGTATTGTGATGGGCGGGAGAAAGGCAACCCTGCAATTTATAAACTAAGCACCTTTGGAACGGAACAAGCAGTGATTGCCGAGTTCGACCCATCAGAAGGAAATCCTCAACATTTGCTTGTTGTTAACAATTGGCTGTATTTCCAGAATCACAAGGGACTTTGTAGAATGGATTTGCAGACTGAGGAAATAGAAATAGTTTTTCAAGGGAGCGGAGATCGCATAGGCGTGAAAGACGAATGGATTTATATGCAACAAAAGGGAAAGATTTACAAATTCCACCTTAACGGGTCTGATAAGGCTTTGGTGTATGGGGACGACTATATAAACTATGCATTTCTCGACGGAGACTGGATATATTTTACGTCGATCAGTAATGCTTCAGATGACGGCAACGATGTCAATGGGAAATTGAAAAGGATTCGCACAGACGGTTCGGATTTAATGGAATATGACCAGCAGCCTTTCGGGAATTATGACACAAGTTGGGCACATATGTATATATGGGTTCATGGCGGTTGGGTCTATTACACGTATGGGGAAATATCGGCTGACCTCAGAAGGATCAGCCCTGACGGCGACATAGATGAGCTGTACATCGAAGGTAGGATTGGCTATGTATACTTTGCAGAGGAATGGATTTTCTTCAGGGACTACACGATTGGCGACGCCGGTGCGTATATGATGAAACTGGACAAGAGCGAAAAGGTTAAGCTGTGTTCGTTTGACGTTGTTGATTATTGAACCACATTGAAACTGGATTTACAGATGACGATATAATTCATATCGGCTTAGCGCTTGCAAATGGAAGCATGAGCGACACACAACTGCTTACTTTGATTCTGGAACGCTCGTAATTATTTGCTATACTGATTGCAGCGAGTTCCGCCGCATCTTTCAGCGCAAAATTCTCAATGTTCATAGCAGCGATTTAATGCTTTGCTCAATTTTGTATTCGTCCAAAATCTTTTTGTTTTTATTTGAGAAATTCATGCCCCACTCCGGCTTGCTTTTTTGCCCTTCTTTTTCGTAGTCCCTGCTGACAAACGCCGCATTTGGTTTTTTCCATGCGCCTGTTGGTATTAAATATACCGTTGGGAACTCAGAATTGACAAAAGAGATGAAACACACCAAAAATCTCTCATTGTGAATATCCATCTTGTCTTTAGGAATGAAGATGTACCCTCCATTTCTAAGCGATTTTACCTGCACTTCATAAAAAATGCCTTTCGAGCTTTTCACGATAAAATCTATGCCTTTGTCATCTACTTCAGAAGTGTAGACGTCAAACCCATAGGATGCAAATTCCATCTTAGCGTAGTATTCTGCATATTTGCCCACTTGCAAAGGGTTAAGTTTGTCCCAATACAAATTCGGCATCGTGGTTTCTCCTTTTTCTGCAATTTTGTGGGCACTTTACTCAATAATGCGCCATTGCTTTAAATCACTCCAAAGTGCTCTAGTGCATTGCGTAAATCCGCTTGTTTCTCAAGCGGACATGGGTTTGTCCTTTTATTTGCTGAAAAACGATTAGGGGCATTTGGGGGGTTCAGCCCACAAATTTCTTTCACATGAGCAATCCAACAAGTTTTAGGGGCATAGCCGTAATTTTCTTTTACATATCCTTGAATTTGCTTATAGGTAGCCATTTGGTAATCCCTTTCGCTATTATTGACATTTCATCATGCGCGATTGTCCGAAAGCAGTATTTGATATTCAGGGTCGCACGAAAAACAAGTTTTTCGTGGTGCAGGCTTCGCCTGCGGTGCCTGTAATGATAGTTACAGGCGCGACCCTCGCCGCCCCAAACCTGACTGGCAGAAGCCGCCGCCCCAAACCCGACTGGCAGAAGCCGCCGCAATGGCGTCATGAAGTCACTTACCTCCACTTCAAGTGGAGGTTTGGGGTTGGCCCCTCCGGGGCCCGGTTGCTGGCACCGCCTAAAGGCGGGTTTCACAG
>WRJV01000062.1 GCA_009778415.1 Clostridiales bacterium
AAATGAGCGGGGCCGAGCAGATATACGTAGGGTTTCGGAAAAACGAAACAAGCGAAACAGACGAAGAAGGCGGCGCAGACGAAGCCTGCGGCGCAGACGAAACCTGCGGCGCAGACGAAGCCCAGCCGGAAGCACCCGCAAGCCCGTTCCTGCTTTGGCTGATTGCACCTTCGCCTGACGGGCAGTACGCTGCGGTGGAGTTTGCCGAGGCAGACAGCGCCACGTTCGTGTACAGGACGGGCGGAGATTTCGGCGGGTTTGCCAGGCAGCTCAGCCGGGCACTGGAAGCAATTGATTTCAAACGGGAGGTGATACGGCTGACGGAAAGCGAAATAATGAGGCCGGAAAATTCAGATTATTACATGGCGTCTAGGCGAACTGCTGCGCTGCAGTTTGTAAGGTCTAACTTCGTAGGGCGCGCCATCCACTCAAGCCCCGAAGCATGGAAACGAAAAGTCAGGGAGCTGTGGGGCATCTAAGCGAAGCATGCCAAAAACGCTGCGGTATGCTTTTTCGTTGGTCAGGTATATGAATTGAAAGGAGATTTGCGATGATTGCTTTCACGAAAGACTTGAAGACCTATGTCCCCTCTATAGACGAACAGCACAAGGAATTGATCGATCTTCTCAACAACGTAGAGATTATGGGGACGGCAGCTCATACGAAGGAGGAAACCGAAAAAGCGCTGGATTTCCTCGGCGCCTACATCGAAAGGCACTTAAGCCATGAGGAGGAATTGATGGCCGAATACGGCTACCCCGAATACGCTTGGCACGTCACGTGGCACGAAGGCTACATCGGCCAGTTCAAGAGCCTGAAGGGGGAGTACGCCAGAAACGGCCCGTCCCCCAACTTCACGCATATTCTCACCGATTTTCTAATGAAATGGATCATAACACATATCAGAAACGTCGACGCGGACCTTGGCCAGTACATAAGGGGCCACAAGCGCAAAGGGCACGATTGAAAAAGAGGAGGCATTATGAGAAGAAAACCGACAGCATCATATATTGTGGCGGTCGCCATGCTGCTTTTCGCAGTATTGCTTGCAGGCTGCGCCGGCAGTGCAGACGGCAAGCCTGTGCTGCACATTGTCAACTGGGAAGACTACGGATCCGACGCTCCGGCGTTTGTCGCCGCTTTCGAGGAAGAATACGGCTGCAAGATAGTGAACCAGTACATGCAGAGCGAGGAGGACTTGCTCACCAAGCTGCGCACGTCGAAGCCCGGGGAAATCGACCTGTGCTTGCCGAACTGCACTATCCTTACAGCGGCAATCGAAGACGGGCTGCTCGCAGAAATCGACACAGGCAGGCTTAAAAACTTCGACTCCCTTTTTGATCGCTTCAAGACACAGAAAGAAGTGATGTTAAACGGGAAATACTATGCCGTTCCATGGGTCTGGGGCGCCACTGCGGTTGCGTACAACACAGACCTGGTTACGATGCCCCCAAGCAGCATGAGCGTCCTTTTTGACGAGGCTTACGCCGGCAAAATCTCGTTCCGCGACGACTACAACGACGCGATCATGGCAGCGGCTATTGTAACAGGCCAGGACCCGAACAGCCCAAGCGACATGGAAGCCATCAAAGAAGCGCTGATTGCCCAAAAAAAGCTGAACAGGAATTACTGGGAAACAGGGGACGAGTTCACGAAACTGTTCACCGGAGGACAGCTTTCTGTCGCAATGATGTGGTCGGGCCAGGCAGCAAGCATGAAGCTTGAGGGCGAACCCATCGCTTTCGTCGTTCCAGACGACGGCGCCATCGGCTGGGTGGACAACTGGGGGATAGTGGCCGGCACGAAGAACGAAGATTTGTCCTACGCTTTCATCGATTGGATGATAAGCAAGGATTTTCAATACGACTGGGCATCAAGCGGCGGCCCGGCGCCGGTGAACCGGGAAGCGGCGGACGCAGTGGACCCGGAGTACGCAGCTGCGGCTGCCATGGACGAGGCCTCGCTGAACAAGCTGTATTTCATGGAGTACCGCAGCGACGAAGTCAAACGGGAATGGAATGAGCTCTGGACGGAAGTGAAAGCTGCGAATTGACGCTATGGGCGAAAAAAGACGGTGGCTCGCCCTGCCGGGCCTTTCTGTGATTGTTGTCTTCGCGGTTGCCCCGCTATTCGCCATGCTGTACTTCAGCTTCCAAGGCGACAGCCCGGGGGCGGGTTTCACTTTGGACAATTATACGCGGTTTTTCGAAAAACAGTTTTACCTTAGCCTTACGTGGAGCACGATAAAAAACAGCATTTACGTGACGCTGGTCAGCCTTGCGGTTTCGTACCCGCTGGCGTACGTTATGGCAAAAAAGCTTAAAGGCGCGCGAAACATCGTTTTAGTACTCATAATCATCCCTTTTTTTACGAATCAGCTGGTAAGGGTGTACTCTTGGCTGATATTTCTGCAGGACGGCGGGATATTCGAAAGCGCCCTCGCTTCCGTCGGGATTGTCAACGGCCCATTGGGGCTGCTCTACACGAGGGCCGCAGTCGTCATCGGCCTTGTCCACGCATTTTTCCCGTACATGGCGATAACGATTTACCTCGCCCTTGAAAAACTCGACAACGCGCTGCTGGAAGCCAGCGCGAGCCTTGGCGCGTCCAAATTCGTGACATTCAGGAGAATCACGCTGCCGCTTTCGAGGCCGGGGGTCGCGGCAGGGGTTTTGCTGGTTTTCGTGCCCTGCCTAGGCACTTTTGTCG
The DNA here is from genome assembly GCA_009778415.1 of Clostridiales bacterium. Lineage (GTDB taxonomy): Bacteria > Bacillota > Clostridia > Peptostreptococcales > Anaerovoracaceae > WRJK01. The sequence goes on from WRJV01000062.1 coordinate 2,710, forward strand.
AGCCGCGCATACTGGGCGGAGTGAACGGCATGGTCATAGGCACGGTGATCGAAGACCAGTTTTTCAGGATATACGGCTGGAACTTTGGCGCAGCGATTGCGTTTATACTGCTCGCCATGGTGCTTGTCAGCGTCAGCGCGTTTTCGCGACTGGGGAGGGGGGAAAGCCGTGAATAAAAGCAGCGTTTTTTCCGGCGGGCTCGTCCTGCTTGCCCTGCTTTTCCTGTACGCTCCGATTGCGGTCCTGATAGCAATGAGCTTCAACTCATCCAAATACAACCGGCTGCCTTTCGAGTTCAGCACAAGGTGGTACCAAGACCTGTTTCACGATGAGGTTCTGCTGGCAGCTACAAGGAATTCTATACTGATCGCCGTTGCCACTGGAATTCTCTGCGTCCTTCTTGCCACATTGCTGGTTCTGGGGGCCCGGGCGCTCTCGCGGAAACTGCAGCGCGCGGTGCAATCGGCAACAGTCATGACGCTGGCGGTCCCGTGGCTGATACTGGGGCTTTCGCTCCTGCTGCTGATCAGGGCGCTGGATTTCAGCAAAAACCTGTTTTTCCTGTTGGCTGGCCATATTGTGGTCGCCCTGCCCTATTCCGTGCTCGCGATAAATGCCAGGGTGCAGTCATTGGACCCGTCATTGGAGGAGGC
>WRJV01000063.1 GCA_009778415.1 Clostridiales bacterium
AGGCCCTCAAGGCTCTTGCCGGCAAGCAGGTCGCCGTCAATTTCAAACTCCAGCGCCACGTTCAGCAGGTCTTCCGCATTGCGGACCGACACCGTGAATACCACATCCTGGTCGATGTCGCTCTCGGCGTCAGCGCTTACGCTCGCGTAAACCGTATCCAATGGCACCGCTTTCAGAAGCAGGCATTCAGTGAAGTTGACATCCATGGTGATCACGCCGTTTGCGTCTGCTTGGTACACGTTTTCGAAAGTGTTGTCGTAGTATTCGGACACCTTGTAAAGGAACCCTGGCTCAAGGCCGCGAAGCTCTGCAGGACCGGTGTAGTTCATGGTGGCCTCGCCGCCGCCGGCGTACGCGCTGCCACCGGTGAAGCTGCTAACAGGTGCGCTTGAGGCGAAGATGCTGTAGTACTTGGTGTTGGTTGCCGGTTTGTCGTACGCTACTATTTCGGGGTACTCGAAACCGAACTTGTACAGATCCATGTAATATCCGCTTGACAGGCCCTCTTCTACTGCTGTTTGGAAAGCTTTGACTTTCGCTGCAGTGAGGGTGCTGGCAGCCCAGAATTTTGTTTCCATGACGTATCCGGCGCCCATCAGGTTCTTGACCCTGTTTCCGAAGTTCTCCACATGGTCGCTCACAACTGTGGCGTTGTCGCCGTAAAGGCCCTTGTACATCCTGATGGAATAGCGCGCCTTGCGGACGTTGCTGCTCCCCGGGTCGCCGGTGATCGGGCGGTTGGTGCCGTTGTTGTTGAAGAAGTTCATCATCGTGCCGCAGCAGCAGTGCTTCATCCAAGGTTCTTCGCCCAGTATGGCTTTGGCTTTGTCGTGGATTAACTTCCAGAACATGGCGTAGTTCTCAATACTGGCGTTGGGGTTGCCGTCGTGCCCGTGGCCGATAGCGTTGCACTGTTGTGTGCCCCAAAGCGAGTCGACCTTGAGGCCGTCAAACCCGTATTCCTTGAAGATCAGGTTGCAGAAATAGTCTGTGTAATCGTTGAGGACCCTCGGGTTGCCGAGGCAGAGGTCGCCTGTTCCGGTCTGCGGGTAGTACCCCGATTCCCTCCTGTACCACGGTTTTGGCGAGGTTGGCAGGAGTTTGCCTGTTTCAGGGTCGTACTCTGCTGCATTGTAGGTGATCAGGTAGTCTGGGAACGCTTCTGTGAACGGCGTAGTTATCTGGAGGTTTCTGTTGCTGCCGCCGCCGTTAGTTGCATTGCCTATCACCGAAGACGTCCCGTCCAGGTTGGCGCCGCTCTGAGCAGACCAAGTGCCGTCGTCGCTGCTTTGCTGCAGGTATACTGCGGACGGCATGCACCATGCGGCAGTTTTGAATCCTTGCGCATGCATGAAGTCGTTCCATGCCCTGACAACTGCTTTTGTGTCTGCCTCAGTGACGTTTGGCAAACCGAAGTATTGCGCAACGTCTCTCCACTTGTTTGATATAGCAATATAATTGCCTTCACCGCACCACTGGGTTTGTTGCAGCAATTGTGCAGCAGTCATTCCCGTTGTGCCGCCGGGGCTTCTTGATCCGCTGCCGCTCCCGCGCGGGTACCATGCAGCGTCTAGGATTACGTACTGAATGCCCCAGTCTTTAAACGTGCCGTCAAGGGCGAAGGTTATCGACTGCATGGGGTTGAAGCTCTCGCCGCCGCCCCAGCTTTCCCAAGTGTTGCCCCAAGCGTAATCGGGGTATGTCTCAGGATCAGGAAGGGCAAGCCAGTCGTCCGGCAGCTCATAGCCGTTGATTTCAAGGTTGGGGATGTTGGCCATCGCATGTGCGAACTGCCTGCACCCCGTGTAATTGTCTCCGGTATGGACGCCGACTATTGTTGTGCCGATGTTTGTCAGAACCCCGGATGCAAGCGTCTGCCCTGGGAAGCCTACCCATGTGTACGCCGTGTCGTGCTGGTTGGCGATGGCGCTGCCGCGCGTTGGGATTTCCATGTCGTGGATCATGTATGGCATCGCGGAACCGACTAATATGCCGACGTTCTCTCCCCAGAAATCGTTGAACGGAAGGCCCCCGTTTTCGGCCCAGAACCAGTTGTTCCTGGATACGAGGTCGTTTGAGCTAGCCCTTATCGAACTCATCGCAGTAGTCCCTCTTGTGCCCATCATGCTGTAAACCGGCATGACGTAGTCCATGCCCCACACAAGGGCGGCGCCCTGTTGGGTCCAAAGGCCGGCTTCCCTCTTGCTTGCAATGTAGCGACCTGCCGGCAGCGGGTCGTAAATCTTGTAGTTGTTCTCTACGAACCTGGCGATGTTCAGCGTGCCGGTCCCGTCAAAGCAGTACTTCGACGTTACTGAAACTACGCCCGGGTTTCTGTATGACGTTTCGATAACTATGACGCGGGTAAGGTTCGCCGTGGCGCTCTTGCCGGTCACAGTCAAGCGGTCCCCAGGCCCAAAGTACGTTGTCACGTTTGTTTCGTTCACAGCATCTGTCAACACGAAATTGTCGATGGCTACTTCGTTGCCCGCCGACCCAGCCGATCTGGTGCCTGTTGTGACATAGCCGGACTTGTCTGAGAGCAGCTTTGCCGAGCCGTTGTTGAAATTGCTTGTGCCCGTGCCTGTACCTACTGACCAAGGAAGTCTTCCTGCCCAAGTAGCCTGCTCGTTGGCGGTAAGTGCGGTCGGTACGATGGGCTCCGGCTTGTTCGTTATCCTTGTGTAGCTGCCGTCTGCTTCCACGCGGTAAACCGTCATCGACAAATTGTCGTCGACTTCGACGTAAACCCCGTTGCCGGACAGCGTTGCGCCTTCTGCGCCCAATGCCACTGCCGGCTCAGAATCTGCCGCTGCGGGGACGACGTAGGTCATAACCAGTATCAGCGACAACGCGATCATTAGAAATTTTTTCATGTTTCTTCTACCTCCAAAAATTATTTGCCTCATTTGTTCTGTCGTTGGGGTTCGACGTTTTCAGCCTCATTTTTTGGGAACGTGGTTAACCCTTTGCATAACTGCTGATTCCAACCCTCCTTCTTTTTGCACCACTCTATGAGGGTGTCTTTGCTTCGCACATTTTGTTGTTAAGTATTATATAGCTGCATCGTTAGGAAACACGTTAGAAAAAAGCCGCCAATGGAATTATTTTTTATATTTCCATTTCAGCGACTTTTTTTATTATTTCAACTCTATTGCCATAAACCTTTTGTTTTCAACGGATTACACACATAGCTCGTTGAGAATTGTTAGATTAATGTTTGAACAATTTAGTTTGTTTAAATAATTCAATTTGCACCGCCTCTGGTTTTCCAGCCTCATTTGGTATAGTGGATGAAAAGGTCGAGCAGGTCCAACATGTCGATGACACCGTCGCCGTTTACGTCGCACATGCTTGCGGTGACCGGC
>WRJV01000064.1 GCA_009778415.1 Clostridiales bacterium
GGCATTTCCCCGGGGAACGACATGAGGTTCAAGACTGACAGGCTCGAAGCGTCGAGGAATTTCGCCAACAAGCTGTGGAACGCCTCAAGGTTCGTTATTATGAACCTTTTGGACGACGAGGGCAATTTTAAGGAAATAGCGCCTGCAAGCGCAAAGACCATGGAAAAGCTCAAGGACGAGGACAAATGGATCATTTCAAAGATAAACGAGGCGGCACTATACGTCACAGATGTCCTGGACAAGTTTGAGCTTGCCCTTGCCGGGCAGAAGGTGTACGAAGTCACGTGGAACGAGCTGTGCGACTGGTACATAGAGCTAGTCAAAGGCAGGCTGTACGGCGGAAGCGAAGAGGAGAAAGCCGTTTGCAGGTACGTGCTCGTGCGGTCCCTGAAAGACGTATTGAAAATGCTGCACCCGTTCATGCCATTTATTACTGAGGAAATATGGGGGTACCTGCCCAAAGAAGGTAACAGGGAAGAATTCCTGATGCTGGAGCCCTGGCCGGAGCATGACGGCGCGCTCAAATTTGAAGACGAAGCCGTGAGGATGGAGATGGCCATGGAAGCCATCAGGAACATCAGGAACATAAGGGCAGAGGCCGAAGCGCCGCCATCAAAGAAACTGCGGGCGGTCATATACGCTGTCGGCGGCGACATGGAATGCATCAGGGCGGGCGAAGGCCACATAAAAAACTTGGCCAACCTGAGCGCCATAGAATTTACAGACGACAAGTCAAAGATACCCGAGGAAGTCATGTCTGCCGTCATGAGCAGGGCCGAGGTGTTCATACCGCTGGACGATTTGGTGGACTACAAGGCAGAGCATGCGAGGCTTTCAAAGGAAAAAGAGCGGCTTTCGGGCGAAATCGCCAGGATAGGCGGGAAATTGGCAAATGCGGGGTTTATAGGCAAAGCCCCGGAGAAAATAGTGAACGACGAAAAGGAAAAGCTGGCCAAATACGAAGGCATGCTTGAAAAAGTCATTGAGAGGCTTGAATTGGCCGAAAAGAAATTATGACGGACGCTATACAAAAAATCCACAGCTTTGAGCGCTTTGGCAGCATTCTCGGCCTTGAGCGCATGGAAAAGCTCATGGAGGGGCTGGGCAACCCGCAAAAGGGGATGAATTTCATCCACGTTGCCGGGACGAACGGGAAAGGCTCCGTGTGCAGGTTCATTTATGAAGCTCTTAAGGAAAGCGGCTACAAAGCGGGGCTTTTCACGTCGCCGTACATCCGGACCTTCAACGAAAGGATCGAGTTCGACGGGCGCTGCATAACGGACAGCGACCTTGAGGCTTGCACTGCCGAAGCTTTCGCGCAGGTTGAAGAAATGACCGGGCAGGGGCTCGATTCACCCACCGAATTTGAACTGATCACGGCTATCGCGTTTTTGTATTTCAAGAAGAAAAAAGCCGAATACGTGGTCCTGGAGGTGGGCCTCGGGGGGCGTGGGGATTCTACCAACATCATTGAAAACCCGCTCGTTTCGGTCATCACGTCCATTTCATTCGACCATATGGACAGGCTCGGCAACACTTTGGCGGAGATCGCCTACGAAAAAGCCGGGATAATAAAAAAGGGGGCGCCCGTCGTCTCAAACGTGCAGGCGGCTGAGGCTGCGGACGTAATATCGCGCAGGGCGGGCGAACTGGGCTGCGGCTTCATCGACGTTGCGAAATTCAATTACGGCGGCGCAAAGAAAACGCTGGAAAGCTATTCCTTTGATGCAAACATACTCGGAACAGTGTATAATGGCATTGAGGTCGCCATGCTCGGCGAGCATCAAATCCGGAACGCCGTGACGGCGCTGGCTGCGCTGGCGGTTTTGCGGGAAAGATGGAATATAGATGTTGACAGGGACAGCATTTACCGAGGGCTTGGGAATGCACGGCAGCCGGGAAGGTTTGAAATACTGAGGAAAGACCCGTATTTCATCATTGACGGGGCGCACAACGAGGGCGGAGCCGAAGCGCTCAAGAGCACAATGAAAGAGCTGTTTCCGGGCAGCAGGGTCCTGATGGTAGCCGGCATGCTGGCAGACAAGGACGTTTTGGGGATACTCAGGCATTTTTACGAAATAGCCGATGACTTCATAGCAGCCGAGCCAGACAACCCAAGGCGGCTCTCGGCAGAAAAGCTGTGCGCCGAAATCCGATCGGCGGGCAGGAACTGCATCCCGGTGCCGGACCCGGTTTTGGCTTACGAGAAGGCGTTTGAAATGCGCGGCAACTACGACGTAGTCCTTTTTGCGGGCTCGCTGTACTTGCTCGGCAAGATGAGGAGTGTTATCGATGGCTAACTCAAATTTAAAGAAAAAGAAAATCCTGCTTTTTTACAACCCAAATTCAGGGAGCGGAATGTTCAAGAACAACCTGGATTTCATAATATCGAAGTTTCAGGCTAGGAGAACTATGATAATCCCGGTAAGGGCGGGAAAGGGGGACATGCTCGATTTTGTCTTCCAGAACATGGATCAGCAGGAATACGCCAAAATCCTCATTGCGGGGGGCGACGGCACCATAAACATATGCGTGAACGCGTTGATAAAAAACGGCATAGACCTGCCGATAGGGATTTTCCCCGCAGGCACGGCAAACGATTTCGCGTATTATTTCGACATACCGGCGGAAATCGGCGCAATGACTGACATAGCGCTGGGAAGCAGCCACACCTGCGCCGACGTGGGGAAGGTGAACGACAAGTTTTTCATAAACGTGGCAGCGATGGGGACGCTGGTGGACGTGAGCCAGAAGACCGACCCCGACGTGAAGAACACGCTGGGGATCATCTCGTACTACCTGAAGGGCATCACGGAGGTGCCAAACCTGAAACCTACCGTCGTCAAGCTGACGAGCGACGAATACGCAGGCGAGGAGAACATGTATTTCATGCTGATCATGAACGGGCGCTCGGCAGGGGGGTTCAAACGGATATCGCCCAACGCAGTGATAAACGACGGGTTGCTGGACGTGATGCTGTTTCGGGAGATGCCCTTGATCGATTTTGCGCCGCTTCTGATAAGCGTGCTGCAGGGGAACCACACAGAAAACAAAAATGTCCTGTTTTTCAGGACTTCCAAGCTGAAACTGGAATCAGACGTGGACATATCCACAGACGTGGACGGCGAAAAGGGCGCGAAATTCCCGCTGACCTTTGAAGTCTTGCCGAACAGGCTGAAAATATTGACGAAATTCAACGACATGCCAGGAGCAATATGGTGAACAAGATGAAAGAATTTAAATTGACGGAAACAGAAGACTACGTGGAACTTCGGGATTTCTTCATTGAAAACGAACTTGAGGTTTCAGAGGAAGAGCCTGTGCCGACAGACGCGGTGAAGAGCTGGAGGCTGGCAGATGAAAACGGCGAATCCG
>WRJV01000065.1 GCA_009778415.1 Clostridiales bacterium
TATGCTCTTGACAGGGCGTCCGCTAAAATATTTTTATAGGAGGGTCAACGCTAAATGATTGAACGTGACGAGTATCAAGTGCCCGCCGACGCAATCGAAGCTTTGGCCAGGCAACTGCTCCCTGCGATCCGCTCTTATTTCGAGAGCGAGGGTGGAAAGGCGGCTTTCACGTGTTTTCTGTCAAGTGTTTTTCCCAAAAAAACCGTCATATTTCCCTATTTTCATCACGGGAAATTCCTTGTAATAATCGCAGGCATGGCAATGATTTTGATCATATTTACAAACATAGTAGAAATTGGTTAAATATACTGAAGCCAGCAAATCAATGGATCCATAACCGAGCCATATTAACACCAGCTTTCATAAAAAAGCTTTCGTGTGACAACAGCGAGTTCTTACGGGCGCTCCGTAACTGCCTACAAGACGGAGGGTCTCATGTCGCGCCGTTCTGAAATGTACACGTTTCTGTGAAAAAGATATAAAAACGAAGCACAAGTGGCTAAAAACAAGATACATTTTATATATATGGCCGCCGGTACTAAGTCAATAATCTTATAAAGGAAAGAACTTTTGCGGCGATCCGCGCTTCAGCACTAAAATTTAAATCATGCATATTGAAACGACTATAAAAAGCGCATACATTCGGGCCGTTGGGGTCGCGGATTATGCTAATGCCATAGGCCCTCATCAAGCCCAAAGCCGCTTACTGTTCTGCGAAGTTCAAAAAATAAAGTCAAAGGCGCATATGTACGGACACTGCGTGTCCGATAATAAATGAACTGATAGTTATGAGGTTGTCAATGTCCAGGCAATTCTGCCGCAACCTATCGTCGCGCCTTGAGCCTGCGAATCTTAACAAACCAGTTAAAGGGATGCCGCCCGGCCATCAAGCGACTATTGTATTTCCCTCGTCCGTTTTCTTGTGCGGCGCGTCCTGCCTCATCAGCGCATGCTCCATCCGGTAGCTCCGCCCGTCAAAAATGAGCAGGTGGCCGTGGTGGACAAGCCGGTCGATCATGGCGGCAGCCATTTGATCGTCGGTGAAAATGCCGCCCCATTTCGAAAACTCCAGGTTTGTAGTAAGGATAAGGCTCTTACTTTCGTAACTGTCGGAGATCACGCGGAACAATAGTTGAGACCCGTCTTTGTCTACGGGAACGTAACCCCACTCATCCAGAATGAGCAGGTCAAGCTCACGCAAATCACGGAGGAGCCGTTCAAGCGTAGCGTTCCTTCGCGCCTCCGCCAGTTTCAGCACCAGTTCAGTCACCGTATAAAACTTGGTTTTATATCCCATGGAGCAGGCTTTGACGCCGGCGGCGATGGCCATGTGCGTCTTTCCGATCCCGACCGGGCCGTAGAGGACGAGGTTCCTTTTTTCAAGGACGAAAGCGAGCTGCTCCAGGCACTGCCGATCGAATACCGGGGGGAAGCGGACGCAGTTGTATTCGTAGCCATCAAAAGTTTTGTAGGATGGGAAGCCGGCCCTCTTGAACAAGCGGATTTTATGTTTCTCCTCGCGTAGCGTGAGTTCTCCCTCAAGAAGGGACGTTACGAACTCCACCTGCTTCGGGGTCCCCTCGTTTGCGCAACGCTCGGCTATCCTCGTGGACAGAAACAATTGGCGGCAGGCTGCGGTTAGCCTTGTTTCCACGCCTTCGCGCATTTTATTAGTCGTCATGACGGAAGAGCCTCCTTCCCAAGGAACATTTGATCGTAGACCGACAGCGCAGGGCCGGGTTCGGGCGGCGTGTCAATGCCGTACCCGGTTATGCGCGCGGCGAGGACCGCGGCGTCGCATATATTGACGCCGCCGCGCCCTGCGGCGATCTCCATCGCTTTAACGGCCGCATCCCAGCCATATTGGCCGGTAAGTTCGTCCATTATCCGCAGCGTATTCTTGCGGCTTTCCTTCGTTTGGGCGTCCATGTAGTCACGCAATAATTCCGGCACCTGTATACGGAGGCCGCTATTTTGCCATGCCCCGCTGTTGCGGAGCAGCATCAACAGGCTTGTGCTGTAGTCGCTGACGTCTGTCCGGGCGTCGCCATAAGACCTGTCATGCCTGGCTATCATCTGGCCATCGTCTGCCAGTATGTCTACCCAGTGGGCGCGGACGCCGACTAATACTTTCCTGTTAGCGTTCTCCGGGCAGGTAGAATAATGATGCTTGCCGTCAAGGCACACTTTACCGTACCCATCGGCGTTCAGCCATTCGTACCGGCAGACGTCAAATTCCTTCGGCGGCAATGGCGCCAGCGCCTTGACATCCTCCTGGAACAGCTCCTTGATTGGGATGCCCTTCTTGTAATGGGCCTCTTCGGCTTTTTTTGCGTGGCGGTCCAGTAAACCTTGGTTGTATGTGGCCAATTGGTCGATTTGGGGGACAGGGACAAACAGGTTTTTACGGTTGTACCCGACTTTCTTCTCGACGTTCCCTTTTTCATGGCCAGAGTCGGGGTTGCAAAACCTCACCTGAAAGACATAATGGCTACGGAAACGTTTGAACAACTCGGATTCCCTTATGGCTTCGCCTATCCGGCGGCCTACGCCGGTCGCATTGTCAAATACTGCCAACTGCGGTACGCCGCCGATATACTTGAATATGTCTTTCAGTCCCTGGCAGACGCATTCGGCCGTCTCACCGCCGAAAAACTGGCTGAACCCGTTATTGCTGTATGGGAACGAGGCCGTCAGAAACTTCAACCGTATCTGTTTCCCATCCTTGATGACGTCAGCCTCGCCGAAATCCACTTGTACCGTGCCGGGCGCCCATATCAATTCCAGCGTGCCTCTCGTCTTCGCTTGCTCCCGGACCTTTTTCATATATCTTTGTACGATGTTGTAGCTGCCTTTGTATTTATGCTCCTCGACAAGCCTGTCATAGACATGCTGAGCGGTATGGCTCTGCTTCTTCCAGGTTTTTTTGTCTTCATCAAGCCACTCGGCGATTTTCCCCTTGTATGGGTCGAGGTTTGATGGCCTTTCTTTCAAAAGCGGCGGGGTGGGCGAGAAGTCGTCCTGCTTCAAGTATTTTCGCACTGTTTTGGCATCGGCTTTAACTTTCTTGACGATTTCACTATTCCGGTATCCCATTTGCTTCAAATCCCTGATATCATTTATTTGGGACATATCAAGCATTTCCTTTCTACCTCCTTTACCACTTTGCTCATGATAAAGGTTACAGGGTTTTGTTAAGGTTTGCCATATGTCCCGCTTTTTTTAGGGAATTTCCCACGGTTTTTTTAGGGAAGCCTAACGGCTTTTTTTGGTATTTTTACTCTATCACATACAATACGGTAGCAGAAGGCATAAATGGAAGAGATGTTGGGGATGTTGTCCTCAGTCAGCCCACAAGCCGTGCGGAGTATGAAGCTGCTTTT
>WRJV01000066.1 GCA_009778415.1 Clostridiales bacterium
CCGGCGGATATTCTTCGCCGGTTTGTTTTTTCTCCCGAGGTGTGATAAAATAAGGGCCATGAAAAACACAGTGCTGATAGTAGAAGACGAAAAAGAAATAGCGGATTTGCTTGAGACCTACCTTGTCAATGAGGGCTTTGAGGTTCACAAAGCGGGCTGTGGGAAAGACGCGCTCAAATTCGTGGAGCTTCACGAACCTGATATCGCTTTGCTCGACCTTATGCTGCCCGACGTCGACGGGTTTGCCGTGTGCCAGAAGATCAGGGCCAGGCACTTCTTCCCCATTATCATGCTGACCGCCAGGGCAGACGACATGGACAAGATAATGGGCCTGACAATCGGCGCGGACGACTACATTGCCAAACCGTTCAACCCGCTTGAGGTTGTCGCAAGGGTCAAGACGCAGCTTAGGAGGTACATGAGGTACAACAGGCCTGACGTCTTGGAAAAAACCGAGGGCGCAGAATACGACATCAACGGCCTTGTGATAAACAAGGACCGGCACGAATGCGCACTGTACGGCAAGCCGGTCAACTTGACGCCGATCGAATTCTCTATTTTGTGGCATCTGTGCGAAAACCGCGGGACTGTCGTGTCCTCTGAGGATTTGTTTGAGGCTGTCTGGGGCGAAAAGTACATGGACAGCAACAATACGGTCATGGCTCACGTGGGGCGGCTCCGGGAGAAACTCAGCGAGCCGGCGCGGAAGCCAAAATTCATCAAAACAGTTTGGGGGGTGGGGTACAAAGTTGAGTAGGATGGGCCGGTTCAAAAGAAAGCTTTCTTTCCACATACTGACAAGGTTTGTATTTTGGCTAGTGGTCTTTACTGCGGCATTGGGCATGTGCTTTGTTTTTGCGATTAGATTCGGGAGGGGCCATATCTGGCAACCCAGCGTTTTATACGGCTTGCTCCATTTCATGTACACTTACACAGGGGAATTCTTTGTCATATGCTGGACGATCGGGTTCATACTCATATTCATCAGGTTTTGGGTCAAAACTCTGGGGTACCTTGAAAAAGTCATAAGGGCGGCAGAGGCGCTTTACCGCTCTGAAAACGAACTGATAATACTGCCCGACGCGCTCAAGGAAGTCGAAAACCAGATGAACCAGATCAAACTCAACATAAAAGAGAGCGAGCGGGCGGCAAAAGAAGCGGAACAGAGGAAAAACGACCTCCTGGTGTATTTGGCCCACGACCTCAAGACGCCGCTCACGTCAGTCATCGGGCATCTGAACCTTTTAAAAGACGAAAAGGGCATATCGGAAAGCACGAGGGAAAAATACATATCAGTCTCACTGGAAAAAGCTTGGCGGCTGGAGGAGCTGATAGACGAATTCTTTGAGGTAACCAGGCACAACCTGCACGAATTGAGCTTGGACAAAGCCAGAATCAACCTGACTCTCATGCTGCAGCAGATTGCCCACGAATTCAAGCCCGTTTTCGCCGAAAAAGGCTTGACCTGCGAGCTGTCGGTTGAACAGGGCATCATGCTGGAGTGCGACGCAAACAAGATGATGAGAGTCTTCGACAACCTGCTAAAAAACGCGGCAAGCTACAGCTTCAAGGGCACGGTTGTCAGCATATCGGGGGCATGCAGCGACGGCAAGGCCGTAATAAAGTTCAGAAACGAAGGCGGCACAATCCCGCCCGAGAAGCTGGACAGGCTGTTCGAGCAGTTTTACAGGTCGGAGGCCGCAAGGGCCACAGGCACTGGCGGAGCAGGGCTGGGGCTAGCCATAGCCAGGGACATCGTACACCTCCATGGTGGGACGATTACAGCGTCCAGTGAAAACGACGTCATAGAATTCGAGGTCAACCTGCCAGGCGCGACTTGCTCAAAGATAGCACAATCCCCTTTCGCTTAAGGAAATTGTAAGGGGATGCAAATAATTTCATAAGAAACCCCGTAGGAAAAACGGATAAACAGGGCTTTGCGTTTTGGTAAGATAAGAGCGCCGTAATGCGAGGCTCTTTTTCATTGCATTGGAAAAGCCCTTCATTTCGGGAACTTTTATGAAAGCGGAGGTTTGAAATGGACAAGAAAAGGATAGCGGTGCTGTTTGGCGGCTGCTCGCCCGAATACGACGTTTCGCTGCATTCGGGGCATTCGGTGATTCCAAACATTGACAAGGAAGCGTACGAAGTCGTGCCGATAGGGATTACGAGAGAAGGGGATTGGTTTGTGTACTGCGGCGACGTAGAAAAAATCGCCAGCGACGAATGGCACAGAGACAAAGAAAACTGTGTGCCGGCTATGCTGGCGCCGGGCAGGGGAATCCACGGGATAGTCGAACTAAACGGCGGTACACTGCAGGCTACGGCAATTGACGCGGCGTTTCCGGTGCTTCACGGAGAAAACGGCGAGGATGGTACCGTTCAGGGGCTGCTTGCGCTTGCGGGCATCCCGGTAGTCGGGTGCGGCATATTGTCGAGCGCGCTGTGCATGGACAAGGCCAAGTCGAAAAAGCTGGTGGGGCTCGCCGGGATAAAATCGCCGAGGGCCTTTATGGCCACAACGCACAACTCGCCCGAGGAGGTCTTTGAAGGGATGGAGGGGCTTGCGTATCCGGTGTTCGTCAAACCTGTGAACGCTGGGTCATCAATCGGCATCACAAAAGTCTATGGAGACGGGGATTTGATCGGCGCCTTAAGTGAAGCCTTGAAATACGGCGCAGAAGCGATAATAGAAGAGAACGTGGACGGGTTTGAGGTCGGCTGCGCCGTCATAGGCAACCACGAGCTTGTGACCGGTGCAGTCGATGAAATCGAGCTTGACGTGGACTGGTTCGACTACCACGAAAAATACTCTCAATTGAAATCAAAGATACACACCCCTGCCCGCATACCCGAAGCCTTGTCGGAATCGATAAAGGAAGCTTCCAAGAAAATATACAGAGCGCTTGGCTGCTCGGGGTATGCCCGTATAGACCTGTTCCTGACGAAAGAGGGCGAACTGCTTTTCAACGAAGCGAACACGATCCCGGGCATTACGCCGCTCAGCCGCTTCCCGAAGATGATGAGGGAAGCTGGGTATGCGTTCCCGGAACTGCTGAGCAAACTGATAGAATTGGGGCTGGAAAAGCAATGAAGCTGAAATTGAGAAAAGAAGAGATGCACAGCGGCGCGCTGATACTCGTCAACGCGAAGCACCACGTCAGGAAAAAGAACGTAAAAACCCTAGTGCCAGTGACAGCTGAAAATGAGGGCGTGCGCCTTGAGGCAAAAGCGGCAGCCACGCTGGCCCAGCTCATGAGGGACATCGAACACGAGGACGAGATAGTGCCGGTCAGCGGATACAGGTCGGCAGAAGAGCAGGGGGCTATATACAGGGGGTCTGCCGCGATCAACGGGAAGGAGTTCACGGAAAAATTTGTCGCTCT
>WRJV01000067.1 GCA_009778415.1 Clostridiales bacterium
CATTATAGAACCGGCGGGCTGCAAAGCTCCGCCGGTTTGTTGTCTGTTTACTGGCAATGCACTTGCGCAGTTGTCTGTTTACTGGCAATGCGCTTGTGCGATCGCAATTATTTAATCGGCTTGGCGTTGTCCACCAAGAATTCCGTCACTCTGTCGTATAGGAGCGTCAGCTCGACGAATTTTTTCCCTCCAAACACCGTCTTCTCATAAGATTCCCCGTAGGCGCTTTCGAAAGCTTCCAAAGAATCGAACCCGTCTTCCATCAGGTAGCCGAGAATGCCGTCTTTGTAATCTTTTGCAGTCAGTTCGAGCTTTTCCTGCCTAGCCAAAGCATACAGGATCATCTCAAGGCCCATTTGCCTCTGCACGTCTTCCAACACCGCTGCATCGAATACTGCCTGGTCCATCATGTTCATTTCGAGGAATTCCTGCCATTCGATGAAATTTGATCTTGCTTGGCTGCGGTAATAGTTGTTAATGGCGCTTATTTCATGCTTCAATTCCTTTTCCGGGTAGCCGGTTACTTCACAGTTTTCGACAAAACTATCCCACAGCGTACCCCTTACGTCGTATGATTTTTCTTTTTTAAGCCCATCAGCTATGGAATCCTTGAACTCCTTGACAGTATTGAAGTCGCTGTACGCCTTGACAAACTCAGTGTCCAGCTTGGCCGGAATATACCTTACTGCCGAATTGATTTTTACATTGAAGGCAACCTTCTTTCCCGCCAGTTCAGAGTAAGCGTAGTCCGCCGGAAAAGTCACCTGCAGGGTTACTCTTTCCCCGATGTTTTTCCCTATCAGGCCCTCTTCAAACCCTGGTATGAACTGGCCAGACCCGATTTCGAGCTCGACGCCTTCGTCGGTCCCCCCGTCAAACGGTTTTCCGTCTAGCATGCCTTTGTAGTCGATGTTGACAATGTCGCCTTTCTTTACGGCGCCCTTTGAAAGGTTTTCCATCGTGCCTGCGGATTTCAGCCAATAGTCGATTTCATCCTGCACTTCTTCGTTGGTAACAGTGATGCTCTCCGCAGCGACTTCCATGCCTTTGTATTTCCCCAGCTTGACGTATTTTGACAAGTCGTAGTTATAGCGCTTGATGTCCTTGCTCTCAACCTCCACGACTTTCGTACTGCTGTCCCAGTACACGTCAGCGTCAAAAGCTTCCATTACTACGCGGATCGGCAGGTATGTCCTGCCTGCTTTTATTGTTGCCGCAGTGTCGTTAACTATCATCCGGTCATTTCTGTAGATGTAGTCGGCGTCAATCGGCACTTGCACGGTCACGCCGCCCTTTACGGCGGTAGCCGTCCTTGTTCCCTGGTCCCAGCTGACCGTTGCGCCAAAAGCTTCAAGCGCTTGCCTGAAAGGGACTTGCGTCCTGTTGTTTTCGTCGATGAACGGTTGCCCGGTTGACTGGTCGAATCCCACCTGAACGCCATCGATGGTGACACCGATCTCGGTGGCAGCGCTGACAAGCCCTGCTGAAAGCAGCAGCAATGCCAAGATGATTGCTATTTGGATCAGTTTCCTCACTTTTCGTACCCCCTTTTGAATCCTCAATATTTTTATCGTTATAACATTATATCATGCTGGAAGATTTATACAAGGATTTCTTACGCGACTTTACGCATTCGTTCAGCAAGTATTCGATCTGCCCATTGATGGAACGAAAATCGTCCTCTGCCCACTGAGCCAACTCTTCCCACAGTTTGGCCGAGAGCCGCAATGGAATCTGTTTTTTCTCTTTGTTTTCCATTTGCGCCCCCTCCCTGCCGTCAATACAGCGAACCTGAATTCACAATCGGCTGCGTGTCGCGGTTGCCGCACAGCACCACCATCAAGTTGCTTACCATGGCGGCTTTCCGCTCCTCATCAAGCTGCAGCACGCTTCGCTCGCTCAGCTTTTCCAATGCCATTTCAACCATGCCGACGGCACCCTCCACGATGAGCTTGCGGGCGTCGACTATCGCGCTGGCCTGCTGGCGCTGCAGCATTGCAGCTGCTATTTCGGGAGCATAGGCTAGGTGGGTTATCCTTGCTTCGATTACTTCAAGGCCCGCAACCGCCACTTTCGACTGTATTTCTTCCTGCAGCTTTATACTTATCTCCTGGCTGCTGCCTCGCAGCGAGCCTTGCGTCACCTCTTCTTCGTCCGTTGTGTCATAGGGGTACAAACGCACAATGGAACGGAGCGAGCTGTCGCACTGAATCGACAGGAACTCCACATAGTCGTCGACGTTGAACATGGCGTCCACCGTGTCGACCACGCGCCAGATGACCACAATGCCTATCTCTATCGGATTGCCCAGCTTGTCGTTGATTTTCTGCCGGTCGTTGTTTAACGTCATGGTTTTTAGCGACATCTTCTTAAGCGGCCGCCTGCGGCCGCCCGTCAAGCCGGCCATGCTCTTGTTCTGTTTGCCGATTTCGACATTCGTTCCTGTTTCTCCTAAAGCGTCGGTCGTCATAACCGCCCCTGCCGGCGGCGGCGCAACTGCTGCTACAAACGGGTTTACGAAGAAAAACCCGGCATTTCGCAAAGTGCCGTAGTATTTGCCGAACAGCGTCAGGACTATCGCCTCGTTTGGGCGGACGGACTTGAAGCCCGCAAACAATATGGGGCAGATTATAAAAGCCACCAGCACACTGACGATCATGCCGACAATCCCTTTCCCGTCCTGCCATGTCGCCAGCCAAATCACGCTGAACACAAACAACGTAATGCCTGCAAGCGTAAAAAGGATGTTTAGGATAAGCAGCGGGATCCCCGGTGCGGCGTTTAGGCGCTTTTCCTTAAAATTCAATTTGTTTTCACTCACAATATGACCTCCTGTGATATTATTTTGATATCATAACTATATCACAGAATTTCCAATTGTCAATGACTTTTTTTTCTTTTATAGTGGGTGACCATAAACCCCCTATCTGCGATATGCCATCCGGCATCTGACCACAAGCCTGTCCCCGGTGGTGTTCCGTTTATTGAGCGGGTAGCATGTCACAAGGACAAGGCCGCCTTCCTCAGTGTTTTCGTAGGCGGCTTCGCTCCAGTCGTCGGTTCCGTGCCTGTAGATGAAAATATCGCTCGCCGTAAATACAAAATCACCGTTTTCCATGGAAATGGCGATTTCATCGCCCACGTCTATTTTGTCCAAGTTTTTAAACTCTTTGTCGTTGTGCGCCGCGATCATGCTCCTGCCATTTTCGCCGATGGCTTGCCAGCCGCCCTCCGGGCCGTCCATGCATGGGCCTTTCCGCAGGTTTTCCCTCGTAGGCAAATAATACAGCGAGGCGTCCTTGATGCCCAAGGCAGGCACGCTGAATTCTCCAACCTGGTCGCCCGGCTCAGCGCCTGCAAAGCCTCTGCTGACGGTTGCTTCATGGTTGGC
>WRJV01000068.1 GCA_009778415.1 Clostridiales bacterium
GTTACTGTTCACACCCCTTTGAAATATAATGGTACAAGTAGTAAAAATTGTTGAAATACCCTAGCAACATGCTCTCTAAGATTCAAAACCCCTGGTATCCGCTAGTTTTTCCTAAGCTGAAAGGACACAGCAACAATAATTGCAACTATCACCAATATAATTGAGGCGAATGCCTCTTTTTTTTTACAAAAAAGCAGGTGTCAGATAATCTGCGTCGAATCCTTAATGTATGAGTACATTTAAAAGGCCTGAAGTAACAGAGGAACTAATTGAATCCATTCGCAAATTAATTATAGAAAACCCTGACATGGGACGATCAAATTTGTCAATAATACTTTGCGAACTATGGGGCTGGCGAGACTCAAACGGCAGAACAAAGGACATGAGTTGCCGTAGTATGCTGAGGTCATTGGACAAAGCAGGAAAGATAACCTTACCCTCACCAAGATTTGCCACTCGGCGCCCTGGAGACAGTAAGGGAGTTCAGCACCTTGTTCATGATGAGACCCCAATAAGCTGCAAACTAAAAGAGTTACAACCATTGCGAATGAAAGTTGTGACTTCAAAGGAAGACTGGCAGCAGTTTAAATCATACATAGATCAATACCACTACTTGAAGTTTGACCGGTGCATAAGCGAAAGTATGGCGTATATGGTCTGTAGTCACGACGGGAAACCTCTTGCCAGTCTACTTTTTGGAGCCCCAGCTTGGTCATGTCGGGATCGTGACGCATTCATAGGGTGGGGTAAAGATGAGAAGAAACGTAATCTAAATATGGTTGCTAATAATTCGAGATATGTTATATATCCGTGGGTGGTTGCACCTCATTTAGCAAGTCATATCCTTTCCCTTATATCAAAAAGGATATCTGGCGATTGGGATAAGAAATACGGACATCAGATATGTCTGCTGGAAACTTTCGTTGAAGCACCAACCAGATTTCGTGGCACTTGCTACAAGGCTGCTAGTTGGCTTAAAGTTGGAAGGACAACAGGGCGTGGAAGGAATGGCGGTCATCATAACGCCATTGTCCCGGAAAAGGACATCTACTTGTACCCGCTGACAAAAAACTGGCGGTCAATATTGAATAGATAATAATGGTGAGGGGAGTTGCAGGATTACAATGGATGACAATGTTAAGGCCGATAATTTTTATCAGGATGACGGCGACAAGATTAAATTAAACTGGTTTTGCTATGAATACGCAAATAATTTGTACAGTTTCATAAAATTGAGCAAAAAACTTGCCCAATACAGGACACATCATTCGCCTGCTCAAATCGCCGATTTCAGCCTGTACTTTGCTAAACGCATGAGGAAAAGCATTTACGACATGCAAACCGGCAAGAGCGAAGGTATATTAATCAACGCTCAATATGTATACGAATACAAGCCGAAATGCTCCTTTAAGCAGGCACAGGCACTTATAGAAGCGGCAAAATCCGCATGGGATGACACGGTCTTAGGCTGTACAGTCTGCCCCAACCGATGCTTATCCGAAGCTTTTGAGCTTACCCCAATGTTTGACAATCTCGCAAAGACAGGTTGGCCATCATAATTAAGAAATCCAACGACAGCATGGCAACCATATTAAGGGAGAAAGGAGGATAAAAAGAAATGTTCGGACGCTTCGAATACATAACAGATCTTCAATGCAAAGTGAAGAGCCAACAGCACCAGTTGGATTTATTTCGAACCGGTGAAAAGTATATAAAGATGACTTCGGAGTTCCGAGCAGTCTCTGCTAAACAAGATCGCGAAATTGAACGCCTCAAGCGGGAGCTTGCGGCTGCGCACGTCAAAGTGATTGCCGAACGGGACAAATGGTTTCAGGTATATGAAGACATACAGGCAGAACACGCCAAAGAAATGCACAGGCAAGAGCGTGTTGCCAAAGATATTGAAGAGCGGGCGCTCAGAGCCGAAAGGCGTGTAGATGAGCTTAAAGACGAGAACTTGGCACTGAGACGGGAACGTTATGACATTGAAACCGAGCTTGAAGAAGAACGCGGTAAGAACCAAAAACTTACAGCGCAGATAAACCAGAATTATGAGAATTCATCAATTCCGTCGTCTCAGAGCAAGAACCGCAAGAAAATCACCAATAATCGCGAAAGAACCGGCAAAAAGCCCGGCGGTCAGCCCGGACACAAAGGTCATGGCCGGAAGAAGCAAATACCGACAAATGTGATTGAAATTCCACCGCCGGTAGAATGGTTAAATGATCCTGACTACGAAATAACCAATATTGAAAAAAGGCGGCAGAATGTTGGCATAAGCCTTGTTTTAAACGTCGAGGAGTATTACACCGTGGCATTTAGGCATAAAAAGACAGGGGAACTTGTTTATGCTGATTTTCCGGCGGGTGTTGTTAATGACGTTAACTACGATGGCAGTATTAAGGGATTTGCTTTTCTGCTTAATAACCATTGCAATGTTTCCATTGATAAAGTGCGGGAATTATTATCTAATCTTACCGGTGGTGCTTTAGAGATTTCCAAGGGCATGATCAACGGACTCAGCCGTGAGTTCTCAATGAAATCCGAAACTGAGCAGAAAAAAATATTTCTAGATCTCATAGGCGCTCCAGTATTGAATGAAGATTTCACTTCAGCGAAAGTCAACGGTAAGAACGTCCAGGTCTTCTGCTGTGCTACGCCGAATGAAGCGGCATATTTTGCCAGGGAACACAAAGGACACGAGGGCGTGAAAGGTACGCCATCCGAATTGAATCAGAACACTCATGTTCATGATCATGATACGACTTTCTACAAATACGGCAAGCTCCATCAGGAATGCTTGATACATATATTGCGATATTTACTCAGTAGTATTGAGAATGAGGAAAATCTGACTTGGAGTACCAAGATGAGGAAGTTACTGCAAGAGATGATTCATTACCGAAATAGTTTGGAACCTGAAGAAGACTTTGATCCTTTTAAGGTGCAGGAATTTGAAAATAGATTTGATGAGATTCTTGATATCGCAGATAAAGAGTACGAATACGAGCCGCCGACTCAATACTACGAAGCCGGTTTTAAATTGTGCGCTAGATTAAGGAAATATAGAGACGCATGCCTGCTGTTCCTTCACGATAAAAGGGTTCCACCAGATAATAATCTCTGTGAGCGCCTGCTCCGCAAGATTAAACGCAAGTTGAGGCAGGTCATGACTTTTCGAAGCTTTGAAGCCTTAGATTATTTCTGCCAGAGCCTGACCATGATGGTGTCATTACGTGACCAAAATAAGAATCTCTACGAAACAGTTGCTGATATTTTTAATATTGCCTGATTTTGGCGGCAAAAAGAAATGAAGGCGATATTTTGATTGATCAATCCTTATGTCGCCTTCATTTTTTCTGCCGCTTTTTTGGGATTCTAGCTTAAAGGGGTGTGAACAGTAAC
>WRJV01000069.1 GCA_009778415.1 Clostridiales bacterium
AGAGTGTTGTAAACTGGTGAGCGATTGCACGTAGTGCTGTTTTTGCAGGCATTTTCCGAGCAAGACGGTCAAATCACTCACCATTTTATATATAATCATCCTTGCGGGAGATACCGCTCGCTATATTGAAAAGGAGGATGATTATATTGGAAGATCAAAACATTAACAATGCCATTATGGCTATCATGGAAGGGCTCAAGCACGAAGGGAAATCCCCAAAAACGCTCAAAACCTATGAAACCTCGTTTAATTCCTTTGAACAGTATTTAACGGAAAATGACATCGCAACAGTTGACGAAAATTTATGCCTAGAGTACATTCACCTAAAAACTGGCCAACGATTTAGCAGTTTTTCATGTGTCACGGCAAATTCCAGCGTGGATTATCGAATGCGGCCACTGTCACTTTTGCTGAATTACTTGGAGACAGGGCAATTTCACAATGAAGTTAGGCGGATAAAACCAAGATTTATCTGCCCACAATCCTTTATAGCGGAGTACGAAGCTTTCTGCGAAGAACTAGTCTATCGCGGTTATAGAAAGGCAACGATTGAATCAAACACTCAGAAGGCACAATTGCTGATAACCTATTTAGCGGAGCAGGGGGTCGCTTCAGCAGAGTGTATCACAATCCAAAATATTGAGGACTATTTGAAAACGCTCGAAGGCTATGCTGTCAAATATCTCGGCACATTTTTGTATGTTTTCAGGAATTTCTTTTCGTTTCTTTATGAGCGCGGCTATATCAACCAGGATTTGGCCGCGATGTTACCCAAAGTGCGGATGCCCCGCAATGCCTCCATCCCCTATGTTTGGGCAAAAGAAGACTTGCAAAAACTACTTGGCGCAGTTGACCGCGCCGACCCCAAAGGGAAGCGGGACTATGCAATTCTTTTGATTGCAATACGTCTCGGCCTTCGCATTAGCGATATCCGGGCTCTTAAGCAGTCGTCTATAGATTGGAACCGGAAAACAATAAACCTGACAATGGCAAAAACCGGCCAGCCGATCGAACTCCCCCTGCTTAAAGATGTCGGGTGGGCTATCATTGACTATTTGCAGAACGGCCGTCCCGCTACAAACAGCGAATGCCTATTTGTCCGGCACAAGGCGCCATTTAACGCCTTTGGCGGCCGCAACGCTTTCGGCAGGGAACTACACCGCTACATACTCAAAGCCGGTTTGAACATGCCCGGCAATCAGCACCACGGAATGCACTCGCTGAGAAGCACTTTGGCGGGAAATATGCTTGATGTCAAATCGCCGCTGCCGATAATATCGGAAGCGCTGGGGCATCAATCCGTCAACACAACTGGCCTTTACCTAAAGATTGACATTGAAGGCCTGCGCAAATGCGCGATCGACCCAGAGGAGGTGTTTTTCATTGAAAACACCTTATGAGTGGAAAAGCGACCTTGCCAAGGTCATCCAAAATTACGTTTCCCTCAAGCAGCAAAGCGGCATGAAATTTGAAACTCAGGAACGTTGTCTGCGGCACTTTGACGCTTTCTATTTCAACAACGGGTTTGATGGCGTTACGCTGACAAAAGAGATGGTCAGCGATTTTATCTATGATAAGAATGAGAAGCCGGGTTCGCATCGCAACAAGGAATTGGTTATGAGGGATTTTGCGATTTATCTCTCAGACAGGGGGCATCACGCTTATATAGTTGAAGCAAAAACGGAACTGCCCCGCTGCAAATTCATCCCGCGCATCATGAGCGACGATGAAGTCCGGCGTTTTTTCACAGCCATTGACAACTACCCTAAGTCGTACCCGCAGGCGAGATTCTCGTACAGGAGCTCCGTCGATCCGGTCTTGTTCCGGTTCTTGTACAGTACAGGGGCTAGGATTTCCGAAGCGCTGAACCTCATGCTCGACGACATTAATACAGAATCAGGAACCGCCACCATTCGTGCCGCTAAAAATATGAAAGACCGCTTAATCCCAATGGCTGACAGCTTGACGAAACGCATTTCCATTTTTATTGATGAGTTCCACAAATTCAGCGATGGCAGCATGTTTCTCTTCCCAGGCTGCCACAATGGAGCGATGGGGCAAATGGACAAAAGCACTGCTTACACCCACTTCAGGGATTATATTTTAATGGCAGACATCCCACACACGGAGGTCGGTCCGCGCATCCATAGCTTTCGCCATGGATACGCCGTTAAATGCCTTAAAAATTGGGTTTTGTCAGGCAATGACCTGACAGTCATGCTGCCGTACCTGTCGGCATACATGGGGCATTCGGATTTTCGCGCCACACAGTATTATTTAAGACTCACGTCCGACCTCTATCCTGAAATCGTTAAGCGCTCTGAAGCTGAGTTTGGATATGTTATACCTGAATGGGAGGTAGTTTATGACAAAGCCTGATTTGCCGTATTACCTGACATCCTTCCTCGGGAAATATCTTCCCGGTGAAAAAAACGCCAGCAGCCACACCATCCAATCATATTCATTCACATTCAAATTGTTGCTGTCTTTCTTTGAAAGCGTAAAACTGATTGTGCCTGAACGCCTGTCTATGTCTGATTTAGCCCGCGATACGATAGTTGAATTTCTGGATTGGCTTGAAACAGAAAGGGGCTGCGGGATTACAACTAGGAACCAGCGCTTGGTGGCAATCCATTCCTTTGTTAGGTTTGTTCAGAAACAGTCTCCGGAGAATCTATATGAGTTCCAGCAGATACTAAATATTCCTGATAAAAAATGCGCTAAAACTGTTGTGCCATTCCTAACAGGGGATGAAATGAAGATTCTGCTTTCCATGCCTGACCCGTCAAATAGAAACGGGCTGAGAGATTTGGTTCTGTTAGCGCTATTGTACGACAGCGCCGCACGGGTTCAAGAGATCATTGATTTGAAAGTTAAGGATTTACGGCTGGATAAACCGACTGTAGTTACGCTGCACGGCAAAGGGCAAAAGACACGGCAAGTTCCGATCACTGAAAAAACGAAATGTTTGTTACAGCCATATTTGCAGCGTCATTCAAGGAATATCGGCATCAGTGTTGGCGAAGAATATGTGTTTGTGAACCAAAAAAACCAACAGCTCTCTCGTTGGGGCATATCGTATATTATTTCAAAATACGTTGATATGGCCAAATTACATGATGGTTTTGATGTGAAATTCCCTGTCACTGCGCATGTTTTCCGCCATAGCAAAAGCGTCCATCTCCTGCAGTCAGGTGTCAACCTGATCTATATTAGGGACCTGCTTGGACATTGCGATTGCAGCACAACTCAAATTTATGCCAAGGCGGATACCGAAACTCGAAGGAAAGCGCTGGAAGCTGCATACGCTGATATCCTACCGACGGAAGAATTACCAGACTGGTCCGATGATAAAAACCTGATGGATTTTCTCATATCCTTTGGCAGGTAACAATAAAATGGTGAGTGATTTG
>WRJV01000070.1 GCA_009778415.1 Clostridiales bacterium
GTTGTGAACGGAGACACCAAAAGAGCTGGCGGTTTGTGGTCGTGGCAGGGATGCGATTCGGGGCAGCTGGAAAGCTGGTCCCAAGGCGACAAAGCTTTCCCGGTGCTTGACACGATGGGCACAGGTTCTACAGCAAACATAAACGCAACTTACGTGACCACCAACCTTATGAGCAGGAACAACTGGCACTGGTCAAGGATCGCAGGCGTCGCCTACAACTATTTCTGGGGCAGCGACGTGGGGTTTGGAGTTGGCTCGATCATGCCCTACCATGTCTACGGCCTTGAGCTGCCGGTGCGCGGAAGCGGGCTTGGCGGCAACCACAATATAGGCTACACATGGGTCGGCTGGCCGGGAAAGACCTTGAGCAGCGGTGAAAAGACGTACATCGGGACCAGCATGATAGGGGTAGTTGACGGCGATATGGGAAACGGCGTCAACATGTACGCCAGAACCATGGACAACGTGGACATAACTCCGTTTGTCGACAGAGGGGAGTTTGTCACAAGGACGGACGACTACACTTCAACATCGAGCAGCAGCAAATGGCAGTACATAGTCGACGGTTTCAACTACGCAGAGCCCCGCTACGAGTATAAATACGATGAAAGCGGTTCATATTACAACGGCGTTCCGGAAAACCTCATTGTGATGCCAAAGGGCGACGAACTTGCCGATTGGATGCGCAAGCCTGCATGGGAGACTTATGGCTACGGAAGCACCATACCGACGCTGGCGCTGTTCTACTTGATACCGATTCTTGAAAGGTTGGGCTACGGCACGGTGACCTACGAGGGCGGCTGGCGAGACACCAGCAATTCGCTGAACATGGGCAGTTCGGCTGCCGGGTGGACCATGGTAGCACCGATGCTTGAGGAATACTTCGCCGCGCACCCGCATTCAAAGCACCTGGCGCCCGGGGACGCCTACGACTTCTCAGGCCTGAGCACTGCCACCCAAACAGGCAGGAACAGGGTTGTGCGGGCTATGAATGAATACATCCATGAGCACGGGATGCGCGTACTTGCTTGGGTGCAAGATTCGCTAGTGCCAAACGCGCAAATCACCAGCGGCAGGGTGCCTCAGCAATGGGGTGTCCGAAACTTTACTGACACCGGCCGCAACGGGAGCTACGGATGCACAGGCAACCCGGAGTTCATCAACGACTACACGACGTTTTTCTGCGAATTGATGTTCGGGGACGGCACCCGGGAGCTTGCTTTCGACGGCCTTAAAGGCGACTCGTTCTGGGGCATGGACCGCTGCTACGGCACCGGCCATGGGCACGACGGAGACCCGGACGCCCCGATAAGGAACTACGGGCTGTATTTCAAGAACATTTACAACAAAGCCAACTACATAAGAGGCGCGACGGAATACGTCGGCGGGCCTGTCGTCGATGTGGAAAAAATGGCGTCGATCAAGCAGTGCATGTGTGGCAGGGTAATGGACTACTTCGTGTTCACCGGCGTGAACAGGCCGATTTCCGGCGACCACAGCGGAACGAAGCAAAACCGCCAAGCAAACAGGATCTGGCGCGGCTTCTATGGCTGGGACGTACCGATGTCCAGCGACCATCACGACCTTGACATGAGAGATGACGAGATGTTCAGGCCGCCGCTTGAGAACATCGGTGAATTTGACTATGCCAACATATTGGGCACCGGCATATTGTTTGAATCAAAGACCAGGCTTAACTTGCATGCTTACCACAATGCCGCTTCAGAAAGGTCGTCCTTGATGACGTGGCCTGGCGAGCCCAACTACAAGAACAGATGGCCCGACTTCACCCCAAGCAACGGCACCGGCAGCTCTTCCAACCTCCCATGGGCGAACGGAGCCATTAAGTGGGGCGCAGCGGTGAAGTACTACGGCTTGTACCACGACCTAGGCACATCGCAATCCAAGATGATAGACAACCTGTACAAGTACGCAGTCGACTACCCGGAAACATACGCGCTTGAGCTTATGGACAGGAACCCGGCGACGGGCGCTTTGACACCAAAACCCGTGAGCGAGCGGATATATTCGTTTTATGCAACGAGCTTCCCCATTGAGGCAGACGACCCCAGGCTAAGAAACGCGGACGGCACAGGCGGCACTTGGACCGCAGTCCCATGCAGGTATTACCGGGAAATGATGGTGACCAATGCGGACGCGTTCCCGCGTTCGTTTGACCCATGGAACTCTGTGGACAAAGGCATAGAAAACACCACCGCCGACATACAGGCTGGCATACCCTTTACGTTCAAGTACGAAGGGCCCATCGAAATCCGGGGGCTGAAGGCAAACACCGCGTATTGCTTGTCGGATGTCGAAACAGGCGAAAAACTGTTGAAAACTTCTGATGCAAGCGGCTTGATCAAGTTTGATACGGTGTTCAAAAACTCTGTTATCTATCATGTGACAGAAGCAGTTACCGGCTCTGTTTCAGGCCATGTGTACGATGGCGCAGGGGATATCCAGTCCGGCGCAACGATTACCCTTTATGATGAAAACGGCAACAGGATGTTCTGGGACACCGCGTCCGACATGGACGGTGCGTATTCATTCCCTGTAGTGCCTGCCGGGCGCTACTACATTGTCCACACCTTCCCGAAGGGATACGTGCAGCCGCTGTCCGGAACGGCAGCAGTGCCGAACAACGACTCCCGGTATGAAGGCTTTACCCCAGTGAACATGGACTACTTCACTGATGTTTACGAGTACGTCTCCCAGCCCTTCGTTGTAGGCGGAGGTGCTGTCACAAGAGACTTGGGGCCAAATGTATCCTACTATTCGGCAAGCGTGTTGGCAGACCCGGAGAGCGACATCGACAAAAATATCGAGTTCGCCTTGACGCTGCGCGGCGCCGAAAACGTGTTGACCTTTGAAGCCGAGGTCACGGTGGATGGCAACATGCTGGCTGGCGTAGGTGTCGAGGCTTTGAACGGCTTTACGGTTATGAACGACATCTTTTGGCGCTATGCCGGTAATGGCATGTGGCAAGGGACAGTCACGCTGGCTTACAAGGCCGGGGAAGATGAAGGGTTTACAGGCCTGGGGCCCACTGACATAGCCAAGTTCATATTCGCGCCAAGGGGCGTGGGCGACACTGCCCTCACGTTAACGGGGGTCAAATCAGCGGGCCTTGTGGGAGAGAACACCCAGTACCTAGACGTCGAAGTCGTTTGGGGCGAAGCCGTGACCAACATCGACCAGCGGGTATTCTCGAAATACGACCTCAATAGGGACAACAAAGTAGACGCGCTGGACCTTGGCATCATGCTGCTCTACTGCGGCTTTAGCGAGAATTCCCCAGGTTGGGATGTTTTGGTGAAAGTCAACGACTCCAGGGGCAAGCCGGTCACCGCAAGCATGTGCGACGTAAACGGCGACGGTGTCATCGACATGTTGGACCTGCTCGACCTTTTCATCCACTATACCAAAT
>WRJV01000071.1 GCA_009778415.1 Clostridiales bacterium
CAGCGGCTATTCTCTCCCGTGAACCTTTCCTCGCCTTGAAAGAAATGTACTGATAGTTCTCTTTATCATACTTTTCATTAGCCCGCTTACGCGCCTCTGTCAATGGTGCGTTTTTTTTATTGTCTGGCATAGGTTCACCTTCTTTCTTTGCTGAGTTTTGCTCCTTTTATTATATCAGATGGAAATACACGTTGCAACATACAAAACAATTTAGTTACAATTCACGGGGGCGGGAAGGCCCACTCGAATGAATAAGAGCAAACAGCATCACAGAAAGAGCAGTTTTTGCGGTTCTTGCATATGAGGCGACCGCTTATCTAACCCTCCACCGTTCCCCCACCGCCCCTTGGAGCACGAGACCCTATTTAGAAGTAGTAAGCGCATCCGCAAAACAGACGCGCTTGCTACTGGAGATAAAAATGAAATGGGTTCAGCTAATGGTATTCCTGTTGCTGTCTATCGTTCTGTTAAAAATAGACGACACGCTTTCATAAAGGTTTTTACCCTGGGCACGCAGAGAGGCGACCGTACCAAGCGACAGGCACAGGTAATCTAAGCCGCCATCGCTCCTGAACGTCATCATCTGCGCCTGCTTTCGTTTGAAGGCGCGCAGTAACCGTTCGCTCAAATTGTTGTTGTGGGGTACCCGTCCGTCATGGAGAAACAACAGATGCTCCGCTTTATAGTTTCGCAGCTTCTTGGAAAGGTTGAAGCCATCGACATAGTATTTATTTGGCGGCTCGTATCCGTACTCTTCTTCGGCAAGGCCGAGTATCTCGTCGTACCTGGCCTCAAAGCCCGCCACGCTGTCGGGATCGATCTGGTCCGGATCCCGCCCGTCATCCGGATCCAGGCTGTTTCGGAAATGGATCGTCTCACGGAGCAGTTCCCGCATCTGCCGGTTCCATTGCAGGCCAGGCTCATTTTGCATACTGTCTTTCAAGTAGCGCAGGACATGGTCGAGGCATTCCTGGTGGGCGCCGCCATAATGGTAGAAAGTCTTGTCGTGGTCATGCACCAGTGCGTTCTGAAAACTCTCCACCGGCGTACCCCTGACGCCCTCATGCCCCTTGTGTCCCCTGGCGAAATACAGCACGGTGTCGGGGGTCGCGCAGACTGCCACTTGCATGCCCCGGCCGTTGACGCGGGCGGAAGTGAAATCCGTATGCATGACCGGGGAGAGCAGGATGTCCGCGAAAGCTTTCCTCTGCTCCTTTTCCGTTTTCATCGAGAACGCTTTGGACAACCCATTGATCATGCCGGCCGAGATGTTCAATTCGCCACCGGTTAGTTCCGAGAGGAAAGCGGATACGTTCTTGATGGAGACATTGCAACGGTTATTGAGCAGGAATGCGAATGCCCTCACGTTGCCGCCATAATTCACGTCATCGACCAAACCTTCGGGGAAGTCTGCGTGGACGAACTGTCCGGTGGGGATATGGCGGAACTCAGGCGTGGAATACTCGATGACGTCGAGGCCTATGTGGATGTTAACGACCTGCTTGACGATCATTTCCCCTGTCGCCCTATAGCGTGGATTATTCAGATATCCTTCCGGGGCGGGGATGGCGACGGTTTCCGTAGGGGCCTGCCTCTTCCTTGGGTGGTGTTTATGCCCTGGCTGGCCGCCTGGCCTCCTCCCGGTAGCTTCGCGGTTGTTCTCGATTTTTTTGTGGTTGGGCTTCTGGGACGACGGCTTTGACGAGTTTTCATAATCCCGGTTGATCTGGGCCTTCAGTTTCAGGACCTTGCCCTGTTCCTCCTCCAGCTCCGTCCGGACTTGGTATAGCACCTTAACCATATCCCTGCGTTTGTCTTTTTCAGCGTCAAGCATAACCTGCGTTTCCAGAAGCTTCTTTTTCAGTGCCTCGATCTCGCGGTCTTTTTTTTGAATCGCTTTGGCGTGTTCTTTTTCCAGATCCTCTACGGTTCCATCCCAGATAGTCCTCACGGTGACAGTTTGGCGGCGGGCGTCAGCGAGTTCGTCCTTCAACTTTTTGATCTCGCGGTCCTTTATGGCAAGCTGGGCCTTGCGGTCTTCCTGCATTTTGACGTACTTTGCCCCGGATTTAAAATCGCCGACCTGGGCGGACAGGCTTTTCACCTTGTACTGAAGGTTCGTGAAATATTCGTAGGCGGTATTGGACATGTAAGGGCTGCCAATGCGCGGCTCCCGGAACTCTTGCGTCGGGATAGCCGAAGGCTCTTGCCCAACGCATTCCATAAGCGTCCCTCCATCGGCCAATGCGCCTGCCGTTTTGCTCATTTGCCGCCTGCCTTCCACTGCCCAGGTACGGTATGCCCAGCAAGCTTTTCCCGATAATCCATAGCCAATGGGTAGACGTATACGTCCTTGATCGGGAGGACGGCGCGGGCTGATACGCTGTCCCTGCCCCTGCCGGTCGTTTCTCCGATGCGCATCCAGTTTGCGGCTTTGTAGCAGGTCCCCGCAAAGCGGCCGCGCTCCACGAATGTCTCCAGCAGGTGCAGAGGATGCCCATATTTCATCTGCCAGTCTTGTGATACCCGGCGCGAGATAACTGAGAGGAGATGGCTCGCCAGATAAGGGATTCGTACCCAGGGAAGGATCAGGAACCTCGTGTTGTTCGTCGTCAGATGCAAGTTGGCTCGACGCTCTTCGTCGGCCCAGCCAATGTATTTGTCCCTTGGCGCACAGCGCCAGGCGGATGAGCCGAACATCAGGCAGGCCAGCGGGTCACCATCCCTGCTCCGCACCATGTAGCGCATGCATTCGCCGACGCTCTGCCCATAGCCGAGGTAATGGTATTGCCCAATGAACGACTTGAATTCGCCGATCTTTTCCCGGGCGTCTGCGATCTCCACAATAACCGGTGCGACTGCTTTTAGCCGTGCTTCGATCGGCGCAGGCTGGGCTGCGTTAAAGAAACAGAGCTGGATGCCTTCCCTGTTGTTTCTGCCTTTAAGCGTTCCCCGCTTCTTTTTGGGTGGTAATGTGATTTGCCCGTCTGCGTCAAGGGCCCTGAGTACGTCGCGGCAAGAAATATCCTTCAATTGCCCGACGTCGCTTTTCCAATCCCATAACTTGCACAGTTCTTCAGACAGCTTCGTCCTGTTCCAGTCTGGATGCTCGTCTAACATTTGGCGGATTTGCTCTATATGTTGCGCTGTAATCTCTGGCCTTAAATGTCCCATGCGCTTATTATGCCATAGATGGGTTATCCGAGTCCAGCATTATTTTTTAAAAAGGGATCATCGATCCAAGGGGTGGCGGGGGAATGGCGGCGGGAAAGAAAAACGGCCGCTGCCTGCTCAGATTGAAAAGAACCGCTTTTGCGGCTCTTTCTGTGATGCTGTTTGCTCTTATTCATTCGAGTGGGCCTTCCCGCCCCCGTGAATTGTAACGATTCGGCGGATTCCTAGAAACGGAAACAAAGGATTGGACAAATACGCCGG
>WRJV01000072.1 GCA_009778415.1 Clostridiales bacterium
CCCGGACACGTCTTTCACACCCACGTGGAAAGAGTAGTCCACGGCAGCGTCTGGGGCGCATATGGCGTCCCGGCGCTTTACGGTGTCAACCATGCTCTCGCCGAAATCCTGCAGTGCGAAGTCAAACACAGTGGTGGTCCCGCCGCAGGCTGCGGCCCTTGTCCCCGCAAAGTAGTCGTCTGCCGATATGGTGCCGCCAAACGGCATGGCAAGGTGGGTATGGGCGTCTATGGCGCCGGGTAGGACCAGCTTCCCTTTGGCGTCCACTACTTTTGTCCCGCTTAAAGGCTGAAGCGCATTGCCAATAGCTGTAATTTTGCCGTTTTTCACGGCAATGTCCGCTATGAAGCTGGACTGGGCCGTGACGACCGTGCCATTTTTGATCAACAAATCCATTTTTGCACCCCCTTAGACTTTGACAGCTGCCCTGTCAGTCATCGCTTCATGCTCTTCGTCAGTAAGCAGTGAAGATTTTTCGTTCCTCATGAACAGCCAGTACAGTAGCAAGCCGACAAAGAACGAGAACAGGTAGCCGTTTGCCGCCACCCAGCTCCCGAAGCCGCCGAACATGTCAAAGGTTTCCGGGTTGCCAAACACGGGGATGATAAAAGCAAGTACCCATGCGACGATCGCCCTAATGTTGAAGCCCCCTTGGTACCAGTACCTGCCGCCGTTTCCTTGGAACAGCGCCATCACGTCGATGGTCCTGTTCTTGACGATGTAGTAGTCAGCCACGAAGATGGCGGCGATAGGCGCGAGGATCGTGCCGTAGGTCCCGAGCCACCCAAAGAGGTATGCGCCGGGGCCGCCGAATATCCACCAGGGCCTGTACAGGATCGCGAGGACGCAGGCAATAATGACGCCCACTTTGTAAGAAATCTTGCTGGGCACCAGGTTTGAGAAGCCGTTTGCCGGCGCCACCACGTTGGCGGCGATGTTGGTCGTCAGCGTGGCGATGGCTACGCCAAAGGACACGACGACCGCGATAATCGGGTTTTCCAACTGGTACAGGACGTCCGTGGGGTCGAATGTGGCTTGGCCGAACACGAGGAAGGTGGCCTGGGCGAAATAAGCCCCCACAAATGCACAGAAGAACATCATCAGGGGCATGCCGTAGAGCTGGCCCCTGAACTGGGCTTTTTGGGACCTGGCATACCTGGAAAAATCGGGTATGTTGAGCGCCATGGTGGCCCAGAACGCTATGTTCGCCGTAAGCCCTGCGAGGAATATGTACATGTACCCGCCGTTTGCGGCGACGGCATCCGTGTTGGTGCTGGCCTGAATGATCTCCCCGATGCCAAAGCCGTCTTTGAAAGCAATGCTGGTGGACCAGAAGAGCAGCGCTATGGACAAGGCAACGAGTACCGGCGCGCCAATGGCTTCCATCCATTTGATGCCCTCTGAGCCCCTGTAGGATATCCAAAGGACAATTCCGAGGAAAACGAAGAAACCTATCAGCTGCGCGGTGCTCACGTCTATGCCCATCAGGTTGATCGTGCCCATCTGCTTGAATGGCTTGATGAAAGCCCCTACAAACACGACTATTGCCGCGCCGCCTATCCAGCTTTGAATGGCGCACCAGCCGCAGGCGGTCAGCGCCCTCGAAAGCGACGGTATGTGCGCGCCGATAGAGCCGAAGGTAAGCCTGGCAAAGACCGGGAATGGGATGCCGTACTTAGTCCCGGCATGGGAGTTGAGCTGCATCGGGATCAGTACGATAAGGTTCCCGAGAGTCACGTTGAACACAGCGGCCCAAGGCGACAGGCCAAGGCCCACAAGGCCTGATGCCATCGTAAAGGAAGGGATGCATATCGACATGCCGATCCAAAGCGCGGCGATGTTGTACGTTGTCCACGTCCTTTGAGACAGCGAGGTTGGCGCCAAGTCTTCATTGTAGTACTTTGAAGAGGTCAGCTCTGCGCGGGCGACGTCGGTCAGTTCGAACAAGCCGCTCCGCTCGATTTGCGTGTATTTTGACATTTAAACACCTCCAATAAAAAATAAGAAATATTACATGTTGATTATACTATATAACTCCGAAAAAGTAATCCTTTTTTTTACTGGAAACGTTTTTTTTGCAATAAACAGCAAACAGCTTGAGGCTCAGGCGATCAGCCCGTTGAAAATGCAGTCTAGGAACGCATCTTCTTTTTTCTGGAAAGCGATGCCCCCAAACCCGTCCGCATCGGGGCAGAACATGCCCCCTCCGAGGAGGCTGAGGTAGAAGCTGACGCTGCCCATGAAGCAGGCAGCCGCCATGAGAGGGTCGGCCGCCCTGAATTCGCCTGCTTCAATCCCTTGCAGGACAACGTTGTAGACAGCCTGGAACTGGTTGAAAATTATGGTGTGTACAGCGTTTAGTATCTCTGCTGATATTTCGTCGCTGTTGCTTGTTATCTCGTTCTTAAAATCGATTACGTTCGCCCTGTACTTCGCGGTGGTTTCAATTTCATAGCGGAGGTACCTAGACAGCTTCTGCTTGCAGCTGCTTGCTTCCTCCATCGCTTCGCACACTTTTTCGTAGTCGCGCCGGACCTTGGTGTTGATCAGCTCCAAGATAAGCGCCTCCTTGCTGTCAAAGTATTCGTACAGAGTCCCTTTGCCGATTCCCGCGCTGTTTGCTATGTCTATGATCTTGGTGTTTGCAAACCCTTTTTCAAGGATCAGCTTGAAAGCGGTGCCCAGAATAAGTTCGCGCTTCCGTTCTTTCCTGTCAGACATTTTGGGCGTCCTCCTTGAGCCATTTAGCTTCCAGAGCGACTACCCGTTCGTGTTTGCGCTCTTTCTTTTGAAGCCTTTTATTCTTGCCGTCGTCAATTATCGAGTAAAGCACAGGCACGAACACCAGCGTGACGATAGTGGAAGTGAGAAGCCCGCCGATTATGGCAATCCCCATGGGCGCCAGCATTTCGGTCCCTTCGCCGAGGCCCAGGGATATGGGTATCATGCCGACGATGGTGGTGGTCATCGTCATAAGGATCGGGCGCAGCCTCACTTTCCCTGCCTGCACCAAGGCTTCGTCCCTCCCCATCACCTTCTTGTTTTGGGTAATGAACTCGACCAGCAGGATGGCGTTGTTGACCACTATGCCCACAAGCATTATCAGGCCAAGGAACGACGTCATCGAAAGCTTGGTGTCAGTGATGAACAAGGCCAGGAACGCGCCTGACATGGCAAACGGGATCGATGTCGCTACGATGAACGGCAGCACAAGCGATTCGAACTGGGCGGCTAGCAGCAGGTACACCAAAGCGACCGAGACAAGCAGGGCCTTGAAGAGGCTGCTGAAAGCGTTCATCATTTCTTCCTGCATGCCCGTAGTTTCGAAATAGTAGCCGTCAGGGAAGTTGTAGTTGCCGGCAAGGGACGTTATGCCGGCCGCAGACGCTGCCAGGTCGCTGCTGTTGAAGCTGATGTCCACAGTGACGAAGCGCTG
>WRJV01000073.1 GCA_009778415.1 Clostridiales bacterium
ATTTATCTGATAATCTTTTGCCGCTTACTGTATCTGGCATGTTTCCACATCTACAAGGCATGGCTAATGAAGATATTTTCAAAGCTTGACACGTATTATTTGTACGTGTATATTGCTTTATAAGAGGTTATACTATACAATATTGGCTGAATGAGCTGGCAGAAAAGAATCAAATTAACTTCTCTCAAATTTTGCAGAATGCTTTAAAAGAATACATGCAATTAGCCAAATGATTGGAAAATCAACGATATCTGAATTGCATTTCGATAAAGTCGTTAAACAGAAACCGTATCTTGTCAATTGTCTTGTCCGTATGATAGTGTCCGCAGTACCAGCGGTCGTAAGTCAGCCTGTCCTCAATGGCGTCAAGCCATTTCTCGGTGGTCTTGTCAACTGCGGCTTGGTTTATGCAGCTCATGTACATTTCTTGCGGTTCATATTTCAATGGGCAGGTATGCGAAAACACGACATCAACATGCCAATCCGCTGCATCTAGCCGTGCTTCAACGCGTGCCCTTGTTTCCGCTGACGGCTGCTCGTCCGGCCACCAGCCCCAGCCTTCTGCCAATCGCAGCATCTTGTCGACGCTGTACGCGCCGCCAATGGCAATGCACTTTTTATCACCGATATCATACACTTCGCCATCTTTTGCAAACAACAGGTTTGGGTACTCTGGCTCCCAGTAAACCGTGCCCCCGCGCCATGCAGTTTCCCTATAGCCGAGTGTTTCCGGCCGCTGTTCATGGTTGCCGTGGATGCAAAACAGCGTGATTGGAAGTGTTGCAAGCTGACGCTTAAGCGTACGGTCTTCGCCCCTGCCAAAGTAGTTGATGCCGGCGTCGCCTAGAATAATCAGCGTATCGCCCACCGTGCTCTGTACTGTGTCGCAAAAAGAGGCCACCTGCGTAAAATCTCGGTGAGTGTCGCCTGTTAAGTAAAACATTTCTTTGTTGTTGCTTTCCATGTATGCAATTATACCACATATTTTGAGGTTTTCATGGGTAGACGACATTAAAAATTTCATCCCATTGGTTGGCGAATGGCAATAGTTTCTCGTGAGCAGCCATAGTAAGCGTTATAACGTGCGTCAAAGCCAAGCTAAACGAGGCAGAGGCATCGCCACCGAAGCAATGGCACAATTCATGACTGTATGTGGAGAACGCCTCGCTGAAGCTGCCTCTAGCCAGCAAGGACTTCTTGATTTCAATATGAGAAAGCGTGTAGCGTATTCGCATTCCATAGCTGTTTGTTACTGTTTTTTCATTTTTGGATAGGTGTGCACAGCCGTTGAATACGGATGAATCGTTTTCAATAACAAGGCACAATGGGTAATATATGATAAACCCTATGAAGATATCTTTGGCAGCATTTTTAAGGATACTGAGCAATTGGCATTCCCGCTGATCCGCTGGCCTCGTGATATTAAACCCACCTGCCTTTTCACACAAGTACTCGATTGTTTTGTATCCGAACATGGCAAAGCTGTCCTGTACCAACCTGCTTTCAGGCAAATGCAATTTCTTCCATGTCAAGGCTTGAGTTTTTCGACTGTGTGCGCGTTTATTGCGAGGCTGTTCACAGACGACAAGGTTCGGGTGGTCACGGACAAAATCTTTACAGACAGCGGAAAAAGGATCATAATACACGATTTTTCGAATTAGCTTACGAATCAGCGAATACCAAGAGTTCAAGTCCTCTTTTTTGTCAGGATAATCGTACCAACGCTTTTCCAGCTGCTCAAGCAGATACCGCGAAGCAGATATGTCAATTAAATCCACTAGGTCGATCAATACATCAAGCACTGTGCAAAAATAAACATTGTTGCGCTCTCTGTCCGGCGTTTTGAAGCGGTGGTTGCATATAACAAGCGGTACTGTGAACTCGCTGCGTGCTTGATACTCAATAAAAACTATGCCGTCGCCGCTTATGTCATAACTGCGCACAAAATGCTCGGGCTTTGCTGTTTGCGAACGTTCATGTATAGCTGCATACTCGCTTTTGTAGATCAGCTTCCCAATCAGCGGATTCCCTGAATAATAAAATCCGCACAAGACGCTTTTGAGCAAAGCATAGTCCTTTTCAGAGAAGTTGTTCAAATGCAATTCAGTTACAGGTGATTCATCCAAACCTTCTTCGACAATATAAAAAAGCTGCTTTAAGACACACCCGTCGATGCAGGTGTCCAAAGCACTGACTTCCATTGACCAGTCCTTTGATCGCATGTTAATCTGCCAATGAAAATCTCGCAATGCGCATAATGACGCTATCTTGAAGCCTTCGCCATAAAAGCCGGCATATTTTCCTGTTTGGCTCTGCTTTGTGGACGCGCCGATATGCAATAGCCATTCGTAGTTGAACCCGGCGCTTTCGGCAGACAATACCAGTTTTCCACCATCAACCTCCGGCAGATATTCGCTCTTGAATTTCCTCTCAAATTCATGGATGCCAGCGTCGTCATAGAAGTTTTGCACGATATCCCGCAATACTTGCTGTTTGCTCCATTTGACCGGGTATGACAGCATTATGTTCGATGGAAGAACTTTCATTTTTTTCGACATCCCCTCCCAAAAATTTACGAATATACTGTATATTCTTCGTTGCGTATTTCTTCTTCCGTACGGAAAATCATATCAAATGAGGATTCCAATTCCCGTACAGAAAGCTCATCGCAAAATATGGAAAAGAGTATTTTTTCAAGAAACCCACTGTCTGTTTCCCGATTAATCCGCTGGATAATTGTTTTATTTGGAACAATCATGTTCTCCTTCCATTTACGTTCAAGCAAATGTATAAGGAATCCTCTCAGTGTACAGACACGGCCTATGCGAAGGCCTTCCATGTACCCTCGCCGATACCTGTCCTCAGCAGTCAATTCAGGTTTGTTCAAGTGTTCATCCTCACTACGATTCTGCTTTATATTTTTCCAAAGCCGCCAAGTCGTCCAAATACTCAATGGCTTTTGCTTTTCCTGCGTCGTTGAGTAAGCGGTAACTGTCAACCAGCCGCTTTTCCTCCGATGCGCTATGGTATGTGGCAGTTGTTTCTGCAACCATAAGGGGCTTTGGCATGACAAACTGATAATCGGCACTTTCCCAGCCCATAAGATATGAAGGCGAGCACTTTAGTATCTCGGCGAGCGCAACTATGGTATCGTGCTTTATGTTCTTGATGTCACCGCTTTCGTACCGCTGGGCGGTGGCTTCCTGCACATTGAGCTTGTTTGCAACCTGAAGCAGGGTCAATCCCGATGCGAGGCGCCTTTCCTTGATTCTCTGGTGTACGTTCATGTTTCTCCTCCTTTTATTGTTCAATGATAACACATTATTTCCCAACATGCAAGTTTTTTTTATCCGCTACGCAAAAAACTTACGCAACACGTATTGACAACCGGGGCAAGATGTGGTACCATCAACTTACTCGACATGCA
Organism: Clostridiales bacterium; assembly: GCA_009778415.1. Classification (GTDB taxonomy): domain Bacteria; phylum Bacillota; class Clostridia; order Peptostreptococcales; family Anaerovoracaceae; genus WRJK01. The sequence goes on from WRJV01000073.1 coordinate 3,428, forward strand.
AGAAACCGATGCC
>WRJV01000074.1 GCA_009778415.1 Clostridiales bacterium
ATGATTGAACTGACACGTTGCCCGTGGGCAGATGGCGATTTGAAAATGTCTAAGTATCACGATGAGGTTTGGGGTGTTCCAGTGCATGACGATCAGAAGCTCTTTGCCAAACTCAGCTTGGATTTGATGCAAGCAGGGCTTATGTGGCGCACGATTCTACACAAACAGGAGAATTTTGAGAAAGCGTTTGACGACTTCAGCATTGAGGCCGTCGCGGGATACGATGAAGCGAAATACGAGAAACTGATGCAAGATGCCGGAATTGTGCGAAACAAACTGAAAATCCGCGCCATTATCAATAATGCGGCGCGAGTGCTGGAAGTGCAAAAGGAGTTTGGCAGCTTTGACGCTTACTTGTGGGGCTTCACGAATGGCGAAACTGTCAGGAACGCTTGGCAAACCCTTGATGAAATCCCGGCATCGACGCCGCTTTCCGACAAAATCAGCAAGGATTTGAAAAAACGCGGGTTCCGCTTTGTAGGCACGACCATCATATACGCTTTCCTGCAAGCTGTAGGAATAGTGAACGACCATCTGGTAAGCTGTTTTCGTTACGAGTGCGTAGCGATTGAAAAAGCTTGAGCTGATGTGCTTGGCGAAACGTTCTCGTTTTTGAAGATGGTAGGAAAGCCATCCAGCTGCCATGGCTACGACGTCTTTCCTGATTCTGACAGGACACAGCCGTTTGGAAGCGGGGCAACATGCTTTTACAACTATGGGGGTTTTGTGATTAAAATCAACACCGGCTCCAGCCTTGGGGCGGCTATACTCGCCACAATCTTATCCACAGAAAAAGATACGGCCTTGACGGGTGTCTTATCGAAGATGAATATGTCGTCGAAAACCATGCGATAATGATGTATGCACCGTTGCTTCCTGCCCAGATAACTTAATGAAAGAAATGCATGGCGAGCCAGTTGACAATACGTAACTTACGTGTTATTATATTTGCGTGGAGTTGATGAAATGACAGGTATCGAAATGATAAAAAAATTAATGCAAGAAGGATTCAAAATTAGAAAAATAAAGGGGAGTCATTATCATATGAAGAAAAACAATAATGTGGTTGTTGTTCCGCATCATAACAAAGAGCTCGGTAAAGGGCTGTACAACCAAATCCTTGTTGACGCTGGGCTGATAAAAAAGGGGGCAAATGCTAAATGAAAACAAAATATGTGTATCCGGCTATATTTAAAGAAGACGAAAACGGTTACTTCGTGAATTTTCCAGACATTAAGCCTTGCTATACAGAAGGGGCAACTCTTGAGGAAGCGGCTGTTATGGCAAAGGATGTTCTTGAAGGCAGAATTGAAATAGCGTTGGAAGATGGTGAAGAACTTCCAACTCCTTCTAGCATTGATTCTCTTGACGGTGACAGAGTCATGTTGATCGTTGCAGATGTCGAGAGAATGAAAAGCCAAACTCATTTTGTCAAAAAAACACTGTCAATACCGTTTTGGCTAAATGCGGCTGCGGAAAAAGCCCATATTAACTTTTCAAAAGTCCTTCAAGAAGCATTAAAGGAGCGTCTTGAGAATTCAGATGCGGTTGTGCGTTGATGTGGTTGCTGCATTGACAGGGGCTTCAAAAATCAAGGTGAGGTAGAATATGGTAAAATACATTATTTTCGACGTAATGGGCGTGATATTTACAGTGGGCGACGATGTAGAGAATCTGCTTGTACCATATGTTCGCTCGCTTAAGCCCGAAACGACCATTCAACAAATAAAAGACGCTTATATGTCTGCCAGCCTTGGGCATATATCCTCACGCAAATTATGGGAGCTGGTTGGATTTGAGCAAACCGAAATCCTGACAACAGAGCACAACTATCTTGAGAATTGCTTTACTCTGGACGACGGTTTCCTGCCATGCGCAAAAGCGTTGAAGAAGCGGTACGGCATTGCCCTGCTTTCCAACGATATTTCAGAGTGGAGCAAATACCTCAGAGAATTTCACCGCATAGAACCACTTGTTGACGCTGCATTTATCAGCGGCGATATTGGCGTAAGGAAGCCGGATGCAAAAATATATCGGATTGCTTTGGAGGCGCTTGGAATCAAACCGAGCGAATGTGTTTTTGTTGACGATAATCCTGAACGTATTGAAGCTGCCAGCGAACTTGGCATTTGTTCTATTTTATTCAATCGGGAAGGGCATGGTTATCAAGGCCTGAGAGTCAAGGCTTTCGGACAGCTGACAAAGTTGCTCATTTGAAAGGGGAGGGTCTCATGGAGATCAAGATTTAGGGAGTGAGCAATGCGAGGAAAACACGATAAAAGGAAATATACATGTACAGGAGCAAAGACCACGAAGAGTTTTGCCGGAAAGGGATGGCCGGCCTTTATGAAACCATTGGCAGCCTTAACTTGTTTATGCAATGCAGTGCGCCAAACAAAGACGCCTTTAAAATGCTGCATGCAGGGTACCTGATTAGGCATTGCATGCCCAGCGAGCTGGAAATTTGGAAAAGAGTTGCAGCCGAAGCGGCGTATGTAGATTATGTAATTGATTTCTACGATAAAATCTACGCAAAGCATGAAGAAGAGTTCTTTAGCCGCTGCATGTTTATTTGCGACGATGAAAACAAGCCGGTTGCATCTGCCTTCATATGGCACTCGTATGGCTTGATAAACACAGTCGAATGGTTTCGCGTATTGCCCGAATATGAAGGCATGGGATTGGGACGGGCACTGCTCAGCGAAATTCTGAAAAACGCGCAGTTTCCCATGTATCTGCACACGCAGCCAACATCGGCAAGGGCAGTTAAGCTGTACTCAGATTTTGGGTTCAAGCTAATAACCGACCCTGTGGTTGGGTACCGAAAGAACGATTTGGTGGAATGTTTGCCGCATCTGAAAAGGATACTGCCGCAGGGCGATTACGAAAAACTGGAATTCACCAAAGCAAATGACGAATTGCTTATCGCGGCGTTGTCAAGCGAAACAGCGGAATTTTGAGACGCTGGCAGAATGGGGAGGTTCAATATGTCAAGCAACCGTACAAAAATAGTGGTCACCGTTTTCACCATTGCCTTACTGGTTGCCGCAACTGGCCTGTCGGCCAGCTATGCCGCCGACCTTGCCGCTGGGAGCAAGGCAGCTAGCCGGGCAGATGATTTTAAAGTCATCGGCTATTACTGCGGCGAATGGTTTGACGTCCCTGTAGAAAAGCTCCAAGCTGAAAAACTGACCCATGTCATATACGGGTTTTTGATACCTACTGCGAACGGCGGCTTTTTGCCGTTTTTGGAGCCTGACGAGCTCAAGCAGCTTATCGAAAAATGCCACAGCGTCGGAACTCTGGTCTACGTTTCCGTGGGTGGGTATTCGGACAAGAGCGGCTCGCCGTTGGTAAGCGTGTTTGAAAAAATAGCTTCTGACGACAAATTGCTGGACAGTTTCATAGGCAACGTAATGGATACTGTGAACCAGTATGGC
>WRJV01000075.1 GCA_009778415.1 Clostridiales bacterium
CCCGCCGTTATCCCCGCCGCTTTTTTCAGCAGCACTGCGGCTGGCGGAGTCTTTGTCACAAAGGTGAACGACCTGTCTGCATATACAGTGATGACGACAGGGATCACCATCCCCGGCTGGTCAGCGGTCCTGGCGTTGAACTGCTTGCAGAAGTCCATGATGTTCACGCCCTTCTGGCCTAATGCGGGGCCCACAGGCGGCGCCGGGGTTGCGTTTCCGGCTGCAATTTGCAATTTGATGTAACTGTCTACTTTTTTTGCCATTTCGTATCCTCCTTCCCTGCTTATTGTCTACGATTTTAGTCCATACGTCACTAGCTGCTAGCCATTATATCTTGTCAATCTGCCCAAATTCCAGCTCGACAGGCGTGTCTCTTCCAAACATGGATATTTTTACCCTTAAAGTCTGTTTTTCCATATTGACTTCTTCGACAGCACCCATGAAGCTTTCGAAAGGGCCGTTGATGACTTTGATGGTGTCCCCGACGTCTATGTCCAGGTCGATGTAGATTTTTTCGATGCCCATCCTCCTTACTTCTTCGTTGGTGAGCGGGATGGGTTCGGAGCCGTGCCCAACAAACCCCGTAACGCCCTGCGTGTTGCGCACGAGGTACCAGGACTCGTTTGTAACTATCATTTTTACGATGACATAGCCGGGAAACATTTTCTTGGTTTTGACTTTTCGCTGGCCGTTCTTGATCTCGACGCGGTCTTCTGTGGGAACGACAATTTCGAGAATCAGGTCCTGCATTCCCCTGTTCTCTACTATCTTTTCGATATTGACTTTAACTTTGTTTTCATGGCCTGAATAGGTGTGGACCACGTACCATTTTGCCTCGCCCGTGCCCCTCACTCCGCTACGGTTTTCAAGGCTGGGCTTTTCAAGCAAGGCTTCTTCGATTTGTTCCGGTTCTGCTATGTTTTCTAACTCTGCCATCACATGTCCTTTGTCCGCTTTGCGCGGCTTACCCGAGGCTTATGCCCAGCGCCACATTAAGAGCCTTTATTACGCCAAAATCCACTGCCCCGAAAAAAATCGCAAAGAACGTGCATGCGAGAACTACAACAGCAGTGAAGGAGCCGATTTCTTTTCTGGTCGGCCACACTACTTTTTTCATCTCCGTCCTTACTCCGCGCATGTATTCCCCTGGGGTGGTGCGCTTCTTTTGCGCCGCCTGCGCTATCTGCTTTTTCTTTGCGTCTTTCGCTTCTTTTGCATCTTTTGCATCTTTTTCCATGAGTCCCTCCAATTACTTTGTTTCTTTGTGCAGTGTGTGCTTGTTGCAGAACTTGCAGTATTTGCTGAATTCGATGCGGTCCGGATCGTTTTTCTTGTTTTTCATAGTGTTGTAGTTCCTCTGCTTGCATTCCGTGCATGCCAGCGTGACTTTAACCCTCATTTCTGATAGCCCTCCGTTCAAACTAAAATTCAGAGCTTCTGAAAAAGCTCTTCACATAAAAATCATCATAAGCCGCTTGAATAGAGTACCACATAAATGTATGGATGTCAAGCTAAATTTCAATCTCTTCCGGGTCTTCTTCCTCGATCAAAAACCATTCTTTTTCCGTAAATTCCCTGCCGCTTATCTTTTCGATGGGCATTTTCATGTATTTTCCCCATGCGGTAGCCGCCACGCCACCATCGGGGAGCAGGAGCTCCCCCGTGCCCTCGAAAAGCTTCCTGCTGTTCTTCGTTACCCTCGCCACTGCCAAAAGGTCTGCGTCGGTGGGCACAGGCTTTTTGTATTTGACGCAAAGCTCCACGGTAACGCCCCACATGCCAGGCTCGTCTATGCACATGGCCCTGCCTATGAGCTCGTCCAGCACTGCAGCCGCAATGCCCCCGTGAACCCTTCCGGGATAGCTCTGGTGCCAGCCGCTTGAATGGAACGTAACGGCAAGCTCGCCGTTTTCCAGCTCGTAAAACCTGCCCTTCAGGCCGAATTCGTTTTCAACGCCGCACACCATGCAGTTTGAGCTGTTGTTTTGTTTTGTGGTAATTTTGTATTTCATTAAGCCACAACCTCTCGCTTGCTGTCAACGAGGAGGTATTCCTTGGAATCCATGATGCCCTTTATTGCACTGACCACTTTCCATATTTCGTGATAGGTCGTGTACAGCGCCACGGGGGCGAGCCGGATGATGTCCGGGTAGCGGAAATCAGGCACCACTCCGTGTTTTTTCAAGCAAGCGTTGATTCTGACCGCTTCCTCTGGGTGCGCCAGGCCGACATGGCCGCCGCGCCGCTCAGGTTCCCTTGGCGTTGCAATGGAAAACCCGTACTCGCCGGCAAGCAGCGAATCGATCAAAAACATCATGTACGCCGTCATGTGCAGCGACTTCCTGCGGACATTGTCCATCCCGAACTCCTCAAACACCTTTAACGAACCTTCGATTGGCGCCATGCTGAAAATGTTCGGAGTGCCGATCTGCCATGCCCCGGCGTTTTGGGCCGGCTCAAATTCAAGAGACATGTCAAACTGCTTGTCCTTGTTGTAGCTGAACCATCCCGGTAAGCCCGGTATCCCGCCATGGTGCCGCCTGTTGACGAACAGGCCCGACGATGCGCCCGGCCCGCCGTTCAAATACTTGTAGCAGCACCAGACCGCGAAATCCACGTCCCATTCGTGCAGCCTGTGCGGGACGCTCCCTGCAGAGTGGCAGCAGTCGAAGCCGATCAGCACCCCTTTTTCGTGGGCTTTTCTCGTCAGACGCTCCATGTCCAGCAGCTGGCCGCTGCGGTAGAGAACAGCAGGCAGCAGCGCAACGGAGACTTCTTCGGTGAAAGCGCTGATGATGTCTTCTTCGAGCAGTGTGCTGCCGTCGCGGCTCTTTACAAGCACAAGGTGGTCTTCCGAAAGCCCGTGCAGCCGGACATGCCCCTGCGCCGCATATATGTCGGAAGGGAAATTCAGTTCGTCCATCAGTATCTTCGCCCTTTTCCCGGATGGTTTGTAGAAAGTCGCAAGCATGTTGTGTATGTTTACGGTCGTGCTTCCCGCGATTGCCACCTCATCGTCATAGCCGCCGACAATCCCTGCCATCCTTGCGCCTAGACTTTCAGGATAATAGAACCAAGGGGTTTTTGCGCCCATCCAACCGTCAATCCCAAGCCTCTTGTAGTCCTCAACGGCAGACAGCAGTGCGTCCTCTGCATCTTTCGGCATAAGGCCGAGAGAATTGCCGTCCATGTAGATAACACCCGGGATTTTGTGAAACCTGCCTGAAAAGTTCAGGTCGTCCGCCTCGTCCAGCCCCTCGGCAAAAGCCTCGCTGGCGATAAAATCGTAATCGTTAAAATTCATTTGCGCCACCTTTTTAAATGTCAAAAACCCAAAAGGGGAGCGAAGCTCCCCTTCAAAACTGCCTTGTTACTCGATAATCTCTGTAACTACCCCGGAGCCCACGGTCCTGCCGCCCTCCCTGATGGCGAACCTCAGGCCCGCGTCCATGGCTATGG
>WRJV01000076.1 GCA_009778415.1 Clostridiales bacterium
AGCGTTATGTATTCAGATTATTTCCACATATCCCCGGGTCCCGCCGCAGACGGGGACCTGCGGCAGTTCGCGCCAGGCACACCGAAAATACATGCAAGCTACGACTGTGATTTCGTGTCAGAGCTCGAACAGGCAGCAGCAAGCTCAGGCCTTTGCGCCGGAACCCAAGGTGAGAAAAGCCCCGCCCTCGACCACGCCACGTACATTCCGCTGTACTTCGTGAACAAGGAGTACAGCGCCTACAAGCTGGTCCGCATCGGCATTTCCGGCCTCCCGTTTCAGGATCACTACCTGCTGGGCAAGTGCATCGCAGATACCTCAGAGAAACTCAATCGCGACGTTGTATTCATAGCCAGCGCGGACTTGTCCCACAGGCTTGATTCCGCAGGGCCATACGGGCTTTCTCCCGAAGGCCCGGTTTTCGACAAGCAGATCACCCAGGCCATGTCAAAAGGCGACTTCCTCCAGTTTTTGAGCTTTCCTTACGAGTTCTGCGAAAAGGCCGGCGAATGCGGCCTCCGCTCGTGCATTATGATGGCAGGCGCCCTCGACCGGGCCAAAGTCGTGCCTGAGCTTCTTTCATACGAGGGGCCCTTCGGCGTGGGCTACGGCGTAGCTTCGTTTGTCCCAAGCGGCAAGGACGACAGCCGCAACTTCCTCGACCAGTTCCTCGATAGAGAACGCAAGCTGCTGGATTTGCAAAAGGCGCACGAAGACGAATACGTCAGCCTCGCCAGGCGCGTGGTTGAGCACTATACAAAAGCTGGGAAACAGCCGGGCCTGCCGGCTGGGCTCCCTAAAGAGATGCTGTCAAACCGCGCCGGCGTGTTCGTGTCGATAAAAAAGCACGGTGCCCTGCGTGGGTGCATAGGGACCATAAGCCCCGTCAAAAAAAACATCGCCGAGGAAATATGCAGGAACGCGGTAAGCGCCGCCTCGGAGGATCCGCGTTTCGACCCGGTGCAGGCGCTTGAGCTTGACGACCTGACCTACAGCGTTGACGTGCTTGCGGAGCCCGAGCCCATTGCCTCTTCTGCCGAACTTGACGTAAAAAGGTACGGCGTCATAGTGAGCAACGGCTACAAGCGGGGCCTCCTGCTGCCAAACTTGGACGGCGTGGACACAGTGAAGCAGCAAATAGACATCGCGAAGCAGAAAGCAGGGATTTCAAAACTCGAACCATACAGCCTTGAAAGGTTTGAAGTGGTGCGCCACAAATGAAAGTGCAGTGCGCGATATGCCCGAACCGCTGCCTGCTCGGCGATGGCCAAATGGGCCTCTGCGGCGCACGGAGCAACGTGGGCGGCGCGGTGGTCTGCGAAAATTACGGCAAATTGACGTCCCTTGCCTTGGACCCAGTCGAAAAAAAACCGCTCCGGCGGTTTTTCCCCGGCGCTTTCCTGTTGTCTGCCGGCAGCTACGGATGCAACATGCACTGCCCATTTTGCCAAAACCACAGGATTTCCATGCCCGAGGAACCGCCCGCCCTCATGAACGTGCCGCCGGACGCCTTGGTCGAAGAAGCGCTGAGGCTCAAGGGCGACGGCAACATCGGGATCGCCTATACCTACAACGAGCCCTTTGTGGGCTACGAGTACGTCATGGACTGTGCGCGGCTGGCTCACTCCTGCGGCCTTAAAAACGTGGCGGTCACAAACGGGTACGTCGAGGAAAGCCCCCTCGCCGAACTGCTGCCGTTCATAGACGCGATGAACATAGACCTCAAAGGGTTCACACCCGAATTTTACGAAAAGCTCGGCGGAAGCCTCGAAGCCGTCAAGAGAACCATCTCATTGGCTGTGGGGAAGACCCACGTAGAAGTGACTACCCTGATCGTGCCGGGCGAAAACGACAGCCCTAGCGAAATGGAGAGGCTGTCCGCGTGGCTGTCGGATATTAGCGAGGAAATCCCCCTGCACGTATCAAGGTCGTTTCCGTGCTACAAGTACGCCGGCAAGCCTCCTGCCCGGGTGGATGCAGTCCACGCTCTCGCCGCCATGGCGCAAAAGCGCTTGCTCCACGTCTACACGGGCAATTGCTGACCACCAAATTGCTGAGCACCACTGCCCCTACCGCTGCAAGAACAGCCACAGGGCATAGAAGACTGCAGCGATCAGCAAAAAAAACGAAAGGCCTTTTGGAAGCCTGCCCCTCTGTTTCTTTTCGGCCTCTGCCTCCGCAAGAAGCCGCCGGCGCCGCGCCGCCATCAAGTCGTCCTCGCCGTCCGCTGCGTTTGGGCTGTTCAGCTTCCTCCTCTCGTGCTCGTCAAGCTGATTTTTGTACTTAGCTGCAACAACCGACTGTTTATCGCCCTCGTCTACCGGCGCCCACGATTGGCTGTCGGCATCGAAGAAAATCACTGGCACGCCGTCGTGCAAATACTTCTTGTCTTTTGCAACCTGCTCCATATGTCCTCCGGTCCCGCGAAGAGTCTATCTAGATTATACCGCAATGCCATATCCAATTCAAATAAAGTTTGCCATATGGTGAAATAATTTAGCACGTATATTTCAAGTGGCGAAAAAAACGTTGACGATTGCCCATGTTCGACTTACAATACGAAGCCGCCGTAAGAAAACAGACTGCGTGTTAGTTTGTGTTTTGCAGTTTTTCTACTTCTGCGCGAGTCAGCCCTGTAACTCGAACAACTCTTTCAACAATATCCCCATCAGCCAACAAGCTTTGGGCTATAGCTAACGCTTTAGCTGTTTCCGCATTAGCCAACGCCGATGCTTCATTACTGCGAGCCTCAAAACGCAGACGTTCCAATTCACGAAACTCCGGGGAAACCATTACCTCACGGTATGCGCCGATTGCCTGAGTCACGACAGCCACCTCCAATGCTTCAAGCTGTTTCAATTCTTCTTCCGTTTTCGCACGGAACAGCGACAACATAAGTTCTAATTCGTTCTCTTTATCAATCTCTTTCGGTAGTTTCCGCACTTCAAAATACAGCAATGAAAACTTATCCGACAGCAATTCGTGACGGTTTATTTCAAGCGCCCCGATTTCGGAGCGGTACTCCGAACAGCCGAACATTATGAAGTCCAAAATGCTGATAACGATTACGCGTGGGAGCGTCGAATACGACTGCCCCGCTTTCAGCGCGGACGAGTAAATCCTAGCCCAATGATACAAGCTGCGCTCGGAGTAGTCTTTTTCGTCCTCAACACGTCATGAGTATAGCACGTTTGAGGGAAAATCACAATGTATTTTTTGCCGAACGGCAACGTCCTGACTGAATTCAGGAGCGGCGCAGGGGGGGCAACCTGGTTAAAACCGTTTTCAAGAAGAACAAGAACCAGCGCATCGTTGTAGGGCTGTACCTTGACCCGTCTGAACAGGTCAACGGCGTTGTGGCAAATGCCATATCCAATTCAAATAAAGTTTGCCATATGGTGAAATAAATCTGCTGTAATGCTATTCCTTCACTCAAAATCAGCTGTGAACCTTCAAGCTGCATTACGGTT
>WRJV01000077.1 GCA_009778415.1 Clostridiales bacterium
AAATATGCCCGAGGTGAAAACCAGCCCAAATACAAGCAGCCAGCATAATAGTTTTTTTGTTGTTCTGTTTTGCATGATGTTAACCTCCATAATATACCAATTTTGTGCCCCTTTTGTTCTGGAGTTGCGGTTCTCTCTTTTCAGCCGCGTTTTTGGATAGCACGACCAACCGACATAGTCGGCATCACCCCCCTGATGTTATTCATGTTATCGGTGTTATTGATAGTCGCTAAAATGTAACATTATAATATTATATAACATTTGCCCTTCTTTTTCAATAGGATAATTTTAGTACAGTATGCCTATCTACCTCAAAACCAACTAAACCGACGGAGCTTTGCGCCCCGCCGGTTCTAAAAAACTTGTTATTCTGGCTGATTTAAAGCAGCACTACTTTGTGTAGTGGATGAACAGGTCCAGCAGGTCGAGCATGTCGATAATGCCGTCGCCATTTACGTCGCACATGCTTGCAGTGACCCCGTTCCCCTTGATGTCGTTGACCTTGACTAGGGTGTTCCAGTCTGCCGAATCCTTGTTGAAGCCGCAGTACAGCAGCATCATGCCAAGATCCAGCGCATCGACTATGCCATCTTTGTTCAGGTCGTATTTCGAGTAGATGAGCTTGTCGATGAACGTCGTGGCTTCGCCGGCTTCGGTTATGAAGTCGATGTAAGTCGTCAATTCATTTCTGAGGCCCGTTACCTTGACGTCCGTCAGTTTCATGGTTGCTTCGCCGATGGCTCTTGGAGCAAATACGAAATTGGCGATGTCAACAGTGCCCTTGTTCGTCAAGCCTGTTCCGTCTCCTGACGGGTACCCCAGCGTGACCGAGCCTCTCCACAGGTCGCCGCCTAGGCTCTGCCAAGCGATGCCGTCTACTTCCTTGAAACCGTTAAGCGGCTCAAGCTCAAGGAACGCCAGCAAGTTGCCATCAATAAGGAATTCCAGCTCGAGGTTCAGCACGTTTCCTGCCCTGCTGAGGGACAGGGTGTAGCAGACGTCGCCTTCGATGCCGCTGACTTCAGGGACGCTGAGCGCAACACCGACCGGCACTTTCACGTATGGGCCGGAGTTGCCTTGTGTCGCAACGCCCTTGGAGTTTTCCACGTACCAGTGGAGGTAGTATTCGCCGCCCACGTCGTTGACGTCAAACACGGTGACCTTGTCGCCGGCCGGGATGTCTGCCCATGCCGGGTCTGCCGGATCGTACACAGGCTCAAGGAGCGTGTCGTTGACCTTGTACTTCTTCACTGCGACCGTCGCGTTGACACCAGCCGTGTCTTCTGCGCGTATGCCGAGCGCTACGTCAAAGTCTACGCCCGTTTCGATGCTGCCCGTGTCTACGGTAACCGTCGGCCTCGGAATGTCCGCTATGCCTGATGCATACGCAAATATGGAGTTCGCCATCAGGCACCAAGGCACTTGGTAGCGATCCCTGTCAACCATGTTTTCAGTAACGCAGGTGATCGGTGTACCGTTGGCCTTTATGCCGGTAACCGCCATGACAAGGCCCCTGTTGGCGGCATTGTTGCCGGCCACGACGCCTTTGCGCCCAGACAGGTATATGTTGCTGTTCGTGTATGCTGCCAGCGGCTTCACGTCGCTGCGCAGGTTGCTGTACTTGTTGTTGGTGTACTGGAACACCTGATCAAAGAGCCCGAAGTTCGAGGCTACGATGCTGCTGCCAGACCAAACGGCGTTGCCCAGCATTTCAGCCTGGCTGCCATTGGCAGAGGTGGCGGTCACCGCGCCTGTCCCAAGCAGGTTCGCGCCGTTTACCGTGGCGCCTGCCGCACTGTAGATGAACTGCGGCACTGTGGCGTTGGTGGAAGCGGAAGTTCCCACGTACACGGAGTTTGATCCGATAGTCGTGCTGAAGCCATATGTGAACTCCAGCGCGTCATAGGCGTACCTGAGCGTATTGCCCGACGGCCGTGACGTAGCAATCGACGGCCTGACGAGCTTCTTCGTGTTGACAGGCACGGTGTTTCCTCCGTCAATGCCAAACACGCTAAGGGCCAATGGGCCGAATATTTCATTCTCTAATGGGCCAACCTTTGCAAGCACGTCTGCGCGCCTGGCGACGATGTCGCCGATGGCGGCACCCGGAACGTATCCGGTGACCATCCATGCGTCACAGTTGCTGCTGAGCAGCCTGTTCGTAAGCCTGACTGCGTCTTGGCCGGAGTTGGTGTATACGACGTATTCGCCGTCGCCCGGCAGCTCTACCTGCTTCGTCATGTTGACGGGTTCGGTCTTCCCTGTAAAGAGGTCTGGCGCCCAGAGCCTTGTGGCGTTGAAGCCTTTCTGTCCGGGCCAGCTGATGATCGTGTTGCCGTCATAAAGCGCACTGCCGTAAATGTTGGCGTCAAACCCCGGGTATAGCAGCGTGTTGGCGAACGTCCTGCGGGCTTGCTTCATGTTGATGACGTACGTTCCGACTGGGTACGTTACGCCGTCGAAAGTGACTGCCTCCGTAGTCCTGTCGACTTGCACACCGCCGAGCTCATTAAGGTCCACGAGAGCTTGAACTGCGCCTGCCGGGCTGAACTGGAGAGCCGTGTCAACCGGAAGCACGTAGTAGTCCGGGAAGAACGAAAGCTCATTGCCGTCTGCGTCCTTTAGCCTCGGGCGGGGCTGGCTCACTGTAGCGGGGATGTTGAAGCTCACACGGCTTCTTATATCGTCGATGAACTTGTGGATGTTCGTGAGCAGCGGATCGACCAATTCCTTGGAGTCGATGTTCTCCACGCCGCGTCGCTTGAATTCAAGCTTGTTGGCGAAAATTCCATTCCTGTCGTCGAGGCAGTGCTTAAAGAGTCCAAACATGCCCTGCAGGATGGCGTCGTTGTTGTCTTGGGTGTTGTTCGGGCACTCCATGGTGCCTCCAAGCGCACCGCACATCATCGCCATGGCGGGGGTGTATATCACTGCGCCGTTGTCCCAGCCCTGGACCTGATCCCTGGTGGGCAAGAAATAGTTGTTAAAGGCAGAAAGGCCGATGGCCGACATGCCTATAGCGTCAATGAGGTCGTACTCATAGTTCTCTATGAGGTCCGCTTCAAGGCTGGGCTCCATGGGCGGAGTGGTGCCGTCGATGAGGAGGCCCTGCACGTTGTCATGGAATTCCAAAACGTAAAACGGATCCCACTTGGTCAGCGCTTTGGACATAGCGCGGGTCTCCACGTAAGCGAATATCCCGCCGTCACGGTTCGGGTCCTGCCCATAGTTGTTTTCCCTCCTGGGTGCCGAGTTGCCGTCAGCGTTGCTGTAGTACACTAGGACTACGATGAATTTGTCTAGGAATTCGTCGACGTCGAGCTCAAGGTCAACGATGGAGTTTTTGTCCCAGCGGTTGGCTGCAATAACTCTCGTGCCACCGCTCTGGCTGCTGTTGCTGGTTGGCAGCACTCTTTGCGTGAACTCCGGTTTCCTTGCTGTGAACTTCCAAGACTCTTTCTGCAGCAGACGTTCCCTCATGTC
>WRJV01000078.1 GCA_009778415.1 Clostridiales bacterium
CACTTCCCGTACACGGGGATATGCGGAAGGTTTAGGGACAGGGCGCCGCGCTACGGGTTTATCGAGCGCTATACGGAGGGGAAGGAGGCGATCACAGGGATTTCTCCCGAACCGTGGCATTTCAGGTACGTCGGGTACCCTCACGCTGAGATCATCAGGGACATGGGCGTCTGCCTTGAGGAATACATAGAGTACGTCAAATGCTTCAGTGCCGGCGGCGAGCGCTTGGCATTTCCGCACAAGGGCAGGAAAATCGAGATATTCTATGTCCCGGTCCAAGAGGGCGAAACCTGTGTGACGATCCCCGACAATACGCCCTACCAGACGTCGGGCAACAACGTAGACGGGTTCATCGTGACAGTGTGGGGCAGGAATTAGGGCACAGTATGTCATGTGCAAAAAACTTGCAAATACCAACAATTTATATTAAACACGCAGTAAAAAATTGACTTGTTTCATCAAGGCAAGTATAATAAGGGTGTCTGGGTTAACGGGGATGGGCTGGTTGACATGCTCGACATACTCGACCTCTTTATTCACTATACAAAATAGCAGGAGGAAATTGTGGGAAGCGAAATAATGGAATTGTTGAAAAAATCGCCGCTGATCCTTGACGGAGCCATGGGGACTATGCTGCAGCGCAGCGGCCTTGCGCTGGGCGAGCGCCCCGAGGCGCTGTGCATTACGAACGGGGATGCCATTGAGGGGATACACAAACAGTACATAGAAAGCGGCAGCGACATCATCTACACCAACACGTTTGGTGCGAACCGCAGGAAGCTGGCTGGCTCGGGCTATTCCAGCGCCGGCATTGTCGCGGCGGCGGTTCGCTTGGCGAAGAGGGCGGCGCAAGGGGGCGGTGCAAAGGCCGCGCTTTCCATAGGGCCTATCGGGGAACTGCTCCGGCCTGTGGGGGAGCTTGCGTTCAGTGAGGCTTACGACGTCTTCAAGGAAATGCTTGTGGCGGGCGAGGAGGCCGGCGCCGACCTGGTGGTGTTCGAGACGATGATGGATCTGTACGAAGTCAAAGCCGGCGTTTTGGCGGCGAAGGAGAACACGTCGCTGCCGGTATTCGTTTCTATGACTTTTGAGGCTGCCGGAAGGACTTTTTTGGGGTGCCGGGTTGATTCGATGGCCTGTACGCTCGAAGGAATGGGCATCGACGCCATAGGCATCAACTGCTCGCTGGGGCCGGCTGAAATATTTCCGCTGGCAGAGCAGCTTGTCAGGTGTACAGATTTGCCGGTATTGATCAAAGCGAACGCAGGGCTTCCGGACCCTGCCACTGGGGAGTACAGCGTAACTGCAGAAGATTTCGGAAAGCAGATGAAGAAATACGCGGACATAGGAATCAGCATCATGGGCGGATGCTGCGGCACGACGCCTGACTACATAAGGGAAATCGTCCGTAACGTCAAAGACGTGCAACCTAGGGGAAGCCGCGCAGCGGTGAGCGCCGTATGCACGCCTTCCAAAATGGTGGAAATAAGAGGCGTGAGGGTTATCGGGGAAAACCTCAACCCTACGGGCAAAAAGGACATTCAGCGGGCAATAGCGGAGCGCGACATGGATTACTTGATCGGCAAAGCTGTGGCCCAGGCTGAAGCCGGAGCGGACATACTGGACGTCAACATGGGGATGCCCGGAGCCGACGAAGCGCTGATGATGGAAAAAGCCGTCGAAGCGGTGCAGGGCAGCACCGGCCTTCCTGTGCAGATAGATTCGTCAAACCCCAAGGCCATCGAGGCGGGGCTGAGGATATGCAACGGGAAAGCCATAGTCAATTCCGTCCACGGCACGGCAGAGTCAATGGGGCGCATATTGCCCTTGGTCAAAAAATACGGAGCTGCCGTCATAGGGCTGACTATTGACGAAAAAGGGATACCGCATACGGCAGAGGAGCGGATTGCAATAGCTGAGAGGATACTTGGCGAGGCCCAAAGCTACGGGATCAGGCGCGAGGACGTCTTGATAGACTGCCTGACGCTCACGGTTTCTGCACAGCAGGGCCAAGCCGCAGAGACGCTCAAGGCTGTCAGGATGGTCAAGGAAAAGCTGGGGCTTCGCACGGTGCTGGGCGTCTCGAACGTTTCGTTTGGCATACCGAACAGGGAACTGATGACAATGTCATTTTTGCAGCAGGCGCTTGCGCACGGGCTTGACCTTCCCATCGTCAACCCGCTTGTCAAGGCGAACATGGACACCATTGCCGCTTTCCGCGTGCTTTCCGGCGAAGACGAGGGCAGCAGGGCGTACATTGAGAGGTTTTCGGCGCAAAAAGAGGCTGTGCCTGCTGCAAACAGGGTGATTGAGGAAAAGGCCGGCTTGCGGGAGGCGGTTATCAAAGGGCTTAGGGAAGACGCCGCGAAGATTGCCGGGGAGCTGCTCATGGGCAAAGAGGCGCTGCAGGTCATAAACGAGGACGTCATACCTGCGCTTGACGCTGTCGGCGACGATTTTGAAACCGGGGCGATATTCCTGCCTCAGCTGATCAATTCAGCGAACGCGGCGTGCGGGGCGTTTGACGTCATCAAGGAGCACATCAAGGCGACAGGGGGCAAGGCTCTTTCCAAGGGGAAAATAGTCATTGCCACAGTTAAGGGCGACGTCCACGACATCGGGAAGAATATTGTGAAAGTAGTGCTCGAAAACTACGGGTACGAAGTAATCGACCTGGGGAAGGATGTTGCGCCGGAGGCTGTCGTTGAAGCCGTTATAAGGGAAGGCGCAGAGCTTGTGGGGCTCTCCGCGCTGATGACGACGACCCTTGAGAGCATGAAAACCACGATAGTGAAGCTCAAGGAGTCAGGGCACAGCTGCAAAACAGTGGTGGGGGGCGCGGTGCTGACTCCGGCTTACGCAGCCGAAATAGGAGCCGACTATTACTCGAAAGACGCGAAGGCGGCGGTAGACATAGCAAAAGAAGTTTTTGGGGATGGGCAGGGCTTGGCTGCGCGCTAGCGCGGCAGAGCATGGGGCAGGGCCTCATCTGGGCTTGGGCGGCAGCCTGCGCCAGAAGATCAGAAGAATTTAAAAAACGCGCGTATGCGCGTTTTTCAACGATAAAACATGAATATGCACGTAATCAAAATTTATTCTAAGGCAACAGCATCGTCTGTCTTGCCCTCAAGAATTTTTTCATACTCAGCGAAAATGGCATCTTTGATTCTGTTCCGCGTCTCGGAAACCAGCGGATGAGCAATGTCACGGAAATCGCCCTCGCCCATTTTTCTACTTGGCATCGCAATGAACAAACCATTTTGCCCTTCGATGATTTTAATGTCGTGAACAACAAATTCATCATCAAATGTAATCGACACTACCGCTTTCATCTTTCCTTCATCGTTGACTTTCCGAACTCTTACATCAGTTATCCTCATTGTTAGTTTACCACCCTTTCTGCTGCAAATTATGCTTTTAAGATATAACCACTACCAGTAATACCATTATACGCGTTGTGGCATTTTTTTACAAGTTTTTTTATC
>WRJV01000079.1 GCA_009778415.1 Clostridiales bacterium
CGGAGGTTGCGGGATTGTTCGAGTTTGGTATTGTCAACTGAAAAATGGCCCATCACATCGGTTCAAAAATGGCCCACAAAATCATAGTGTTTGCGTCCTTTCCTTACATATCAATTCCAACAACAGCCAACTCTGTGCAGGAGCGGGGGTATCAACTCTCCGCCATCCCCTGGGGGAGGGCTTCCAAAAGATGCAAAAATGTATAAGTGGTCAAGGACCCCGGTTTTTCATTAAAACAGCCCCTCCTTTTATTGGGTTGTCATAGAGGCAAGACAATGAGGGCAGGGAAGAAGGGATTCCCCCCTTAAGGGGGGAATGTCAAAATTTACCATACAGCTCCGCCAACGCCACATTCCCGTGGATGCCGTCGTATAGGCCGGCATATCCAAGTCGACAAAAATGGTACCACGCGGAACCGCCCACGTCCCCGGCATCATTCGAAAGCCCCTTCCAGAATGGAGATGGCTTCCTCCAATGCTTCAACAGCGGCCTGCGCCGCGTCATTGGCGCTGCCGCCCGAAAGATTCTCGGGTATCGCGGCCCGGTACGCCTCCTCTGCCTCAGCGACGTCTTGCAGCAGCGAGATGGCGTCCCGCACCGTTTTGCGCCGCCGCCCCCGCGTGGATGTTTTGTCACGCGCCTTCGCTGTGGCGGCGACGCCCGCCTGGCCCCTCATGAACCGCGAGAGCTCGGAGGCCATGGACAACCCTGACGCCGCGCATGCCGCCTTGAACGCGTCTGCGACGCCAGGCTCGACGGAAATTTTCAATTGCCGTGTTTTCGCCATTTGGATAAACACCCTTCACACGTCAGGATTCCCACGGGATCAGCGCATCGCCTTCAAAAAGCTCGATGTACCTTTCAAGCGCCGGATGGTCGAAGTAGATGCCGCCGGACACATTTTCAGCGAGAAAATCGTAGACTTCACCGCCCAGCGACAGCGCGTTCACCTCGGCACGGGCCTCCATGACCATTTCTGTCAGACGCCGGATCTCTTTGAGCAGCTCATGTACAAGGTCGTAGGGGATCATTTCGTCCATTGCCTCTATGTCCTCATAGTTGCTGTGCTCACATAGCCAGTCCCTGTTTTCAAGATAGCATTTCATTTCATAAGCGCTCATTTCAAGCCTCCTTCCCGCCTGGTTCCATGATGTTTTTTTCAAGCCAAGCCATTGTTTCCTTGATGCGGTAACTATCGCCGCTCATGTCAAGTACATAAGAGCGGTGTGCAAGCCGGTCAACCAGCGCCCCGGTCAGGACAGGATCCTTGAATACCTCGGCCCACCGTTCGAACACCAGGTTCGTTGTGATGATGATCGAACCGGCGTCGTTCCTTGCGGAAAGCAAATTGAACAGTATCTCGTTGCCGTCTTTGTCGAACGATACATATCCCAGCTCGTCCAAGATAACAAGGTCAAACTTTTCAAACTTCTTTCTGAATGCGCTTATCTGGTTAAGGCTCATCGCCTCTCTCAGTTCTATGACGAGGTTTGGGACGCTCGTGAACAGCACCCGCATGTCCTGCATGCACGCTTCGATGCCAAGCGCGATTGCAAGGTGGGATTTACCGACCCCAGGGTTTCCTATGAGTATCAAATTCTCTTTGTCCCTGACGAATTCGAGCGACGACAGCGTGGATATCAGCCTTGCCGTCTGTTTGTCATAAAGCGAACGGTCAAGGTCGACAAGGTATTTCCTGTAGGGGAAATGGGCTACGGATATCCGCTTCTTCAGGCGGTTTGCTTTCCGTGATTCGACTTCTTGCATCAGAATGGCATCCAAAAATTCGTCATACGGCATATCTGTGTTCCTTGCTTCCTCAATATGAAGGCTGTGGTTTGCCGCTATGTATGTAAGGAACAGGTTCCTGGCGTTCTCTTCAATTTGCATGGTGCCCACCCCCTTTGCCGGCAAACAGCGCTGACAGCGCTGCCAATTGTGATATTGTATTCGCCATTACGTTGTCTTCGATCGTGCCTGGGCCGGCACTGCATTTGGGATCTTTTACAGCAAGCAGTATATCTACGATCTCCGATAGCTCTTTGTCTTGGTTTTCGGCCAGTATCCCTATGAATTCCCGCGCCCGTCCTGTAAAATATTTGTCAAAGACATCTTTGAGCTCTGTCTTGCTTCTCAGGGCGGCAGAGTTCTTGAGAGCTCCGGGCTTCCGCATGAATGTGTCAAGATAATGGTTGATTTCGACGCTTGTCTCGCGGAAGCCCTCTTTCTTTTTATGGCTGCATACTTTGTTCCCCGCCGAATAGGCAACGATCTCCGTGGCATAGCTCTTCACCAGGACATTCCTCCCTACCAGATAGTCCGGGACCGAATAGAAGTTGTTGTCCACGCGTACGAAGCTGTATTTGTCCACCTTCAGCTCGGAGATCTCAGCAAGCTCAAGCGGCGGGCGGTACGATGAAAGATGCTTTTGCTCTTCCCCAAAAGCGCTCTTCGCATTCATCTTCACAAGCTCTTCCGCGAGGTATGCCTCGGCGTCTTCCAGTGTGTCGAACCGATATTTGACAGCGAAGACTTCATTGCGGATGATTTTCACGCTGCCCTCGACAAAGCCCTTTTCATTCCCGGCGAAACAGTTTGTCACGTTGATTTGAAAGCCGTAGTAGAGCGACATCTTTATCAGGTCCGGGTTCAGTGCCTTCTCTGACCTGCCGATGAACCGCGAGACGACGTTGCGCATATTGTCGTACACTATCTCTTTGTAACACCCTCCTGCCATCTCCAGGAACCGTACATGGGAGTCCATGAAAACTTCCTTCTTTTGGTTCGTGTATAGATATGCCCACCTGAACCCCGCAGCCGGGGAGGAAAGCACTGCCAGGTAGTATTTCCCCGTCGTGCTGCCGATTGCCAGCATCACTTCGCCAAAGTCGTATTCAAGACGCTCGCCTAAATCATATTCCTGCCTGATAAAGGCCTCTTTCTTTAGATCCCTTTTCTCGCGGATATGGGCGGAAACCACCGTTAGCCCGATGTCATGGCCGGCATCCCTGACCATCCTGTGGATCTGGACGTTCGTAAGCTTCTGCTTATGGCTGCCTCCGAGCACTGCGGCCTTTGCCGCCTCGCCAGCGAGGATCGCGTCAAGCAGCTTGTCGATCTGGTCGTTGTACTTCCGTGGGCCACGACCGCCAGAATCATAGGCCGGCTCTGAAACAATGGCCTCCTGCAAATCACAGATATCCTCCGTATAGGATATCGTAGCGATTTGCGCAACGTGTTCGTCCCAGTACCTCGCCACTGTTTTCCGGTGGATGCCTGTCATCCGCGCCACTTTCCTGTTTGAATGGCCCTGCTCCTTTAACTTGATAATCGTGTGCTTCTCCTTCAAATTGATCACTCCTCTCATCACCTCCAACATATTATTTTGTATGCTGTAGGCTCTCATAAGAGTGGGCCATTTTTCAACCGATTTTTTGCCTTTTTTGGGCCATTTTTAGACTAACAAATACATGCACAAGTTGAAAA
>WRJV01000080.1 GCA_009778415.1 Clostridiales bacterium
GATGTTGCGGGTTGGGATGACTACATAAAAGTCAACGACATCTGGGGCAACGGCGTCGCGGCAAGCATGTGCGACGTGAACGGAGACGGACTAATCGACATGCTCGACCTGCTAGACCTGTTCATCCACTACACTAAATAAATCGAAAGGGGACGGTTCCCATGCAATGCCCGAGTGACACAAGGGCGTGACACAAGAACCGTCCCCTTTTTTCACATTGAGGAGGAAAAAACCAATATGAAAAAAATACTTGCAACAGCGCTGTCGCTGCTATTAGTGTTCGCATTCATTGTCCCCGAAGCAGGCGTTGCGACGGCGCAACCCGCTTATGGCGCAGCGGGCGGTGCCATAACGGGCGACGGGATTTACGTTGAAGTAGACGAGGGCATGTCGATGGCGGTTTACCGCATCGAGAAAGACGGGGCAAAAACCCTGATGACCCAAAAACCTGCGCCCATCGTGCCGACTGCATTTGCGGCAGCCATTCAAACCGCTTGGGCGGGAAAACTCCCATGGTCGGTGGGCACAGGCACGGGCAACGACAACTTCAACAACGGCTCAGCTAAGCTGTTGTCCGACAGTTCGGGCTACGTCACTACGGGCGCAAGGTCCACCGGTGCGGTAACTGGCAACGAAGTCGCGGTTGACGACTTCATTGCGGCCAGCGCCACAAACGAAACAGGCGTCGCAACCTATTTCGGGCCCGGCGACCGCTTGACGGTGACAGGCAAAAGCGAGACCCTCAACCTCACCCGCATCCTGGTGATCGAAACATCGTACAGGAACCCGGGCGTAGTGTCCATAACGTCGAAATACCGCTACGACGGGGCAGGCAGCTTGGCTATTGCCAGGTTTGTTGAAAACAACTACAAAATATACGACCCGCTGCCCCCCGAGGACTATCTTGTCTACAACAGGGAGGCAGGCTTGTGGACGCAGCAGGGAGCTGCCCTCGTACACGGAAGGGACTACACCATGCCCGTGTTCAACACGATGGGCCTTAGAAACACCACAGCGATCAACGGCCCAAGGTGCGCAGCAAACGACCTCTTGTCCAGGAACAACTGGTTCTGGGGTGAGAACGGCGGGCTTCCGTTCAACGATTTCTACGGGACCAACGTAGGCATATTGATCGGTTCCGCCATGCCCCACCAAATCCGAGGCATGGAACTCCCCACAAGGGGCAGCGGCATTGCTGACCAGCACGACACGGCATACACTTGGGTCGGGTGGCCGGGGCAAACCTTGGAAACCGGCGTGCTTACAGCTGTGGGCACAAGCATCGTGGGCGTCCACACAGGAGACTTCTACCAAGCCAACAGGCAATTCTCCCGAGCGATGGCCTACATCCCCAGCCTGGTTGAAACCGGCATCGGCATGGAAAGCTCTGTGCCGGCTGACTGGCTGGCGCTGCCGGATACAGCCTTGCTGCCCGACGACGCTTGGATGAACACTTGGGAAAGCTGGGGCGGAAACGAAGGCTTCGAGCCTGCGAGGGCAATGGACTGGGCAGACGACGGCACCTTTGCGTCAATGGGCATCAAATACCTGATACTTGACGCCGGGTGGTACCCGAGGGGGACTATAGCGCGTGGCGGCGCCACAATGGAGATGTGCCAAAGAGGCGGCGAGGGCCTGTACATCGTCCAGCCATATAAATGGAAGAACGTAGCAGACAGGCTCGGCATGCCGTGCGAAACCGAAGCGGACGCCATGAAAGTAGTCAAAGCCTACAACCAGTACCTGAACGCCAAGGGCTTCAAGGTATGCGCCTGGGTCATGCCCTCCAGCGTGTTCCTGTTCCCCACCGGGGACGACGGGGGTTGGTCGGCTGACATGAACGTCACGTTTGCGCAGGCCGGAGCAACGAGGGACCCAAGCAACAGCCGCAACTTGAACATCAAGACCGCGTTTACTGAAAAATGGCCCGACTTCCTGATAACCGCCAACGCAGCGGAATACGACCCGGTGACCGGCCAGCTCAAGGAAGGCTCCCCTGCGCCGTATTATGTAAGGCAGTGCGGGTACTATCCGCAGAGCGGCACCGGCGACTTGTGCTTGGGCAACCCCAAGGTAATGACCGAGTACGTTGACTATTTCTGCACCCTGATGTTCGACACCTACGGTTTCGACGGGCTTAAGATCGACACCCAGTGGGGTACGCAGGCTTGCTACGCCCTGGGCCACGGCCACGACGGCCACCCTGAAGCCGGGATCGAGAACTATGCACTGTTCTGGAAGAAGATTTACGAGGGGGCAAAAGCGATCAAGGGTACGGACGACATCTGGATCAAGCACTGCTGCTGCGGCACTCAGATGAACTTCTTCAACAACAACGGCACCAACCGCCCCATTGCTGGCGACGCCGGTTCTGTGGCGAAAAGGCGCTACTCGAACAGGATGTGGAAGGGCCTTTACGGCGACAACGCCCCTGCAGTGAGCGACAGCGCCAGCGCGACCAACATGAAAAACCTGATGGGCGCAGGCCTGGTCTTGGAGACAATGATGTGGGGCACCCTGCCTGCCCAGTCGCAGAGGGATTTCTACACCATGTCCGTGGCAGAAGGCTTGTCTAGCGGGAATTACATGGACCTTTACAAATTCGGCTTTGACTACCCTGAAGCCTACGCTTTCGACAAACCTGAGCGGAACACCAAGTACTACTCCTTCATGGCAACAAGGAACGCCGTGTCGTCCTATACCGCCGGCTCGAACAACAACCCGTCCAACACCCTGACTTACAGCGGCCCTGTCGAGCTTCGGGGTTTGGAGCCAGGAATCTTCTACCAGGTGACCGAGTATGTCGACAACACGCTTGACGACGTGCTTCAAGCGAACGCAGACGGGATCATCACTCTCGACGTAGCTTTCACCGAGTGCATACTCCTGAAAACGGTGCCGATCAAGGCGGTTTATGCAAACCTCTATGCGGACGCAGAGAGTGACATCGACGGGGACGTCTGCTACACTCTGTCGATCAGCAAGGCTGAAGACGTTCTGCTCGTAGAGCTGGAATTTGAAGTCGACGGCAATATGCTGGCAGGCAAAGGGATAGACACAGGCTACGGCTTCCTGCCTATGGACAACATATTCTGGAGCTACGCCGGTGGCGGCATGTGGAAAGGCACAGTCACCCTCAGCCTTCCTTCGGGGAGCACCACCGGGTTGACATCGGAAGCCCCTGTGGACATCGCGACGTTCGCGTTCGCGCCAAGAGCCGTAGGCGACGCGGTGATGAAGCTGACAGGGTTCCGGGCAGTGGGGCTTGAGGATACTACCGTCTATCTGGAATCAGTGATTTTGAACGGCGAGGCCGTTACCAACGTCGACCAGAGGGTCTTCTCGAAATACGACCTCAACAGGGACAACAAAGTCGACGCTTTGGACCTGGGCATCATGCTGCTTTACTGCGGATTTGCCACGGGCACACCGGGTTGGGATACTTTGGTAAAAGTCAACGATTCAAGAGGAAAGGCTGTAACCGCAAGCATGTG
>WRJV01000081.1 GCA_009778415.1 Clostridiales bacterium
GGCCGCGTCGCGCAGCGACACCGTGTAGTTCACGTCGCCGTTGATGTAGTTCACGTTGTCGACTCCAAGGTCCACGTATACGCAGGCAAGCTCGATGTCAGCGGAGAACGCGGTGTGGGCTGCGCCGCCGTCGAAGTCGATGACCAGCTGGGCGCTGTCGGTGCCCAGGTCTAGGTCTGCCGGGTCGAAGGTGGCCGTGTAGTTGCCGCCGCCCAGCGAGCTCACTGCCACTGGCAGGCCGCCCACTGTTGCGGTCACGGCCGCGCCGTCGATGACGCCAACCGCGCCGTCTGGGCTATGGGTTGAGAACGGCACTGTCACGGTGCCCACAGGGCCCCATGCTTTGCCGAAATCGAATGCGCTCGTGATGGCAGACGGCAGGACGAAGTTCACGTTGTCCACTGTAATTTTGCGTGCTGCAACCGCTACATTCTTGAATGTGTCGTATTTGCCGTTCGCTTTCGCCGTTATCGCGTAGCCGTCATCTGCGAAATGCGGCTGTTTCGATGGCGTGACTGACCAGTCAAAGGATCCGCCCTCTACGTCCATGTGTGTCGCTTTCTTGTCGATGAAGGGGCTTTCCGGCCTTGGCTGAGTTTTGGTGGCGTTGTCGCCGGACTGCCAGAGCCTGCTCTTAAGGTCGATCGCAAGGTCTAAGGTAGCTTCGGGGATCAAGCCGCCGCTGCTGTCCTTCACAGTGCCTTTGATGTGTGACGCGTATTTGTGCGCTGCTTCGATGTTGTAAAGGAACGCGCCCACGAGTTTTTCCCAGTGGTAGTAGATAGAGCCGCCTCCCGGCTGCGGTGTGCTGGTCAAGGTCAGGGTGACGTCTTCGCCAGCCTGCGAGTGCCTGAAGCACTCCCTGCACATTACCTTCAGCGTGCCTGCCACAGGAATATGGATTTGCAGGGCGTCGCCGGTGTTGCCGATGAGGTTTGCAGGCGAGGAGTAGCTCGTGCCGGTGTAGTAGTCGGTGTTCACGTCGTTGCTCGACGTCCCTGTGGGGGTGTTCCCGCACAGTATGACGGCAACTGCCCCAAGGTCTTGGGCCGCTCTCACAACCGCCGCGTTGGCAGTCCTTGAAGCAGCGTCGGTTCCGCCGGAATTGGAGCTCTGCGCCCTGTTAGTCATCAGGATTTTGCCTTCCAAACGGTTGCCGAGGGCCTGCACTTTGGCTACGGTCGCAAACCTGTTCGAGTCGGCGAAGCCTGCGTTGAAATTGGTGCCGTCAATGAAAATTACAGGAGCTGTCAGGTCTGCCTTCGGAGGCCCGAAATTGGGGTACGGCGCTGCGGTCGTATAGTTGTACGTCAGCGGTATCCTTCTCTGGTTGCCGTAAAAATCGTTGTACGACGCAAGAGCCCCGTAAAGGCCGTAGAAGTCTTCGCCCATGTACGGGCGTATAAAGCCGTGGGACCCGTGCTCAAAGGTGTTTGACAGCGTCCCCATCGTTGCGAAAGAATAGTCGCAGTCGCCGCCGTTGCTGTAGTACATGGCGCTGCTCGGCTGGTCTGCGTAGAGGCAGATGTTTGACAAATCCGCGCCGAATTCAACCAGGTCGGGGTCTGCCGCCGAAAGGTCGTATGACCATGGGTACTGAATCAATTCGCCCCAAGTGTGCCCTGACAGCGACGTCATGATCTGGTTGTTGGTCAAAACGCTTCGGATGGCTTGGGTTTCGGCTTCGCTGAACGGAGCGGAGCCCCTGTAGGTGTCGCTTCCCGCCGTGCCGGAAGACCCTTGGTTGCTGCCCCAGTCGTATGCGTAGTTCCTGTTGAGGTCGACGCCGTAAGACGACGGGTTCCCTTGGGTGTTCCATGCGACAGGCGCCCTGTTCCTGCGCCATGTGCCCGGAGTGTTGCCTGTCATGTCGAAATACTGGCCGTCAGGGTTCGTGATCGGCATCAGCCAAACTCTTGTCGTGTCCAGAATATTCGTGATCTGCTCATTCTTGCCGTATTGAGTCGCCAGGTGCCATGCCAAATTCATGCAGTACTCGGTGCCCGGCCATTCCCTTGCGTGGTTGCCTGCAAAATGAATGGACCCTGGCCTTCCATCTTCAACGCCCGGGTTTTTGCAGATTTCCAACGCTATCAGAGGCCTGCCTTCGTAGGTTGTGCCCAGCACGTGCTTCTTGACTATATCGGGGTACTCCAGCGCAAGATAGTTCATTTCTGCGTAAAATTCGGTCGCAGACCTGTAGCCAAGGCGCACAGGGAAACCGTATTTTTCGTCCATCAGCACGTTCGTGGGGTTGAATACCGCAGTTGGGTCGCAGGGCAAGCCGTTCTGGCGAACGTTGTGGGGATAGCCCGTTATCGGGTCGGCCAAAGCGCTTGCGACTCCGTCGACCATCTCGTATCCAAGCCAGTCGCCGCGATAAACGGCGTCTTCCACGACTACTGTATAATCAACGTTGTTTGCCGCAAAATAGTCCCTTTCAAAGTCATGGACCATTATGCTAAGAACAAAGGCTCCGTCGTCTTCAACAACGCGGAGCACGTCCAGCCCTGCCTCGAATAGAGCGTTTGCCGCATCCAAGTCTTGCACTTGGACTTCCACTATCGGAACCTTTACAATCTCTTCGTCGCTGGATGCCGTTGCGAAGAACGTCGGCAGCGCCATGCACAGCGCCAGCATCAACGCTATGGCAATTTTCGCGGTTCTGTTGCGTAGTTTCATAAATTTACCTCCAATTTTGTAAATTTGTTAAAATTTTACAAGTGAACGCCTCTTTTGTTCTGGAGTTGTGGTTCTCTGTTTTCAGCCGCATTGCTTACGCCCAACGTGGTTAGGCGGCCCGTTGCCCCGAGCGGGCG
Organism: Clostridiales bacterium; assembly: GCA_009778415.1. Taxonomy (GTDB): domain Bacteria; phylum Bacillota; class Clostridia; order Peptostreptococcales; family Anaerovoracaceae; genus WRJK01. The sequence continues at coordinate 2,820 of WRJV01000081.1, forward strand.
CTCTTTTTGCCATCACTCCCTTCAAAGCACCAATTCCCACAGTTCCCTCACAGGAATTTTACAACTGCGATGTTGACTTGATTCGTCAAATCCATGCATTAAGAATACCGTTTTTACAGCTTAATGTCAAGTAACCGCGCTGAAATATCAGAACAAAAAAAAGCCTGCCGTCCAAGGCAGGCGCAGAGTTCCGTCATAGTACTATGTCGTCGACCGACAAATAGTAGTAAGTCTTGTCCAGTTCGTCGTAGCTGCTGAACACGCCGGTCACTTCTATCTCTGTTTCCTCCTCGGGGTAGTCCTCCGGGTAGGCGTGGTCGCCGTTCCATATGAATTCAATCCCCTGCTGGCAGCATGCGGTCGCGTCCGTGATGACGACATAATGATAATGATTGTCGGTTACGTCGTAATACTGCGCAGAGTAAGGCCCTTTGGCCTTTATCGTCTGGCCCAAGTAGTCATAGGGGCACATCATTATGCTGTACACTTCGGCATACACCATCGTGCTGCTCATCTGCGTCAGGTCTATGTCTATTTTGCCGGTTTCGGCGCCGGCAATGTTTTCAGCGCCGGCCGCAGTTTCGGCGCCGGCCGCAGCTTCGGCGCCGGCCGCTCCTTCGGCGCCGGCCGCAGTTTCAGCGCCAGCCGCAGCTTCGGCACCGGCCGCAGCTTCGGC
>WRJV01000082.1 GCA_009778415.1 Clostridiales bacterium
TCTATGCCAAAGTTGACATCGTGCATCTTCGCCTGTGCGGTTTGGAGGTGCCTACTGATGAGGACTGAGCTATATTCCTGCGATCATCGCCGCTTTCAAAGCTACATAGCTGCGCAGATCGCATCGTTTGTTGAGTACAAAGTCAACGTCAGCGGCTGCGTGCCGGAATCGTTTATCCCGGTCATGACGAGGTTTGATGCTCACTGCTGTCTCCATCCCGAATCTGAACCGTGCTTGAAGCAGGAAACCGTCCTCCGGTTTTTGGATATCGGTGAAACCAGGAATTCTACAGCCAAGCGGGTTGCCTCTATCGTTCGCTCTTTTGGCAAATATCTGGCTGCCGTGCTCCGCCTTACAGATGTCTACGTTGTGCCAGACCTGATAAAGAACAAGGGGAAAACATTTGTCCCTTACGTTTTCGACCACAGCGAGATTGCTGCCATACTAAGAGCCGCCACAGATTACAAGCCGAAGCAGGAGTACACTGTCACGCCAAACATGCTGAACTGCATGCCGTGCATATTTACCATGCTTTACTGTACCGGAATGAGGGTTTCCGAAGTTTCCAATCTGAGGATTTGTGATGTAGATATCGATCAGGGCATTATACACATCAACCACGCCAAATATGATAACCGAAGGATCGTTGCCATTTCGCACTCCCTTGAAAACGCCTGCAAAGAGTACCTTGAAAAAACATATTCAGCGATTAATTCCGGCATCTACTTCTTCGACAGCGGCTCGCCTCATAATGATGGAAAGGTGTCAACAAAACGGATATACACGTTTTTCAGGCGTTTTCTAGAAGCTGCCGGAATCGAACACAAGGGCCTTGGCTATGGACCGAGGCTTCATGATCTCCGCGTGACATTTGCCGTCCATTCATTATTGAAGCTGTCCCGGCTCCCCGGCGATATCAATACGCACCTCATGACACTCTCTGTATTTATGGGGCATCAATCCATTTATTGCACTCAGGATTATCTCTGGCTGACTGGCGAGCTTTTTCAGGATATACTTGACAAGATGGAAGACTATGCCGCCTTCGTTTCAAATATCTTTGAGGAAAAGGCGGGTGAATGGAGCGATGATTAAAACCTTCCCGGGTCTGCTGGAATACTTTGTTGTCACTTATTCCAAGAAGGAAGCAGGATATTCAGGCGAGACGCTCCGTTCGTATTACGCCTCCGTAGAGCAATATGTGCACTGGCTCAAAGATAATGAGCAAGTTCCCGCAAGTCAGCTTGATGCCTCATATTTTAACAAGGGCCGGATACGCTCATTTCTGATGCATCTTGAAGCTGATCGGGGAATCTCCATACCAACCAGGAATCTGCGCCGTGCTGGAATTGTTGCATTTCTCGCCTTTGCATCAGATATGTGTCCGGTCTACACAAATGCATACCTTGAAGCGAAAAGCATAAAAATCAAGAAAGCGCCGGAATCGAAAAAGGATTTCCTCACCATCGAGGAATACAAGGCGATGCTTGAGTGTGTTGATATCACAAAACGCAACGGCTTTAATCATTATCTGTTGATCAGCATTATGTACGATACGGCGGCGCGCGTAGACGAAGCGGTGAACATGAACCTTGAGGACTTCACATTTGGGAAAGAGAGCTCTGTTATCATCTTTGGAAAGGGCTCAAAATACAGAAGAGTTTATCTAGCATCCCATACCGTTAAACTTGTCAAGGAATTCAAGCAGATTACAGGACGTGAAACAGGCGCTCTTTTCCTGAACCGGAGCAATGAACGCATATCTGATTCCGGAATAGACCATATTCTAAAAAAGTATTCTGCCAAAGCATCAGAAACAATGGCAACCCTCCGTTCAAAGATTATTTCACCACACGTACTCAGAAGGACAAAAGCTTCGCATATGCTGCTCAATGGCGCGAGCCTTCCGGTTATTCAGCGCTTTCTCGGTCATGCTTCTATCGTAACTACGCAAAAATACCTAGAGCTTGGTTCTGATGCGATGACAAAAGCGATTGAGAAAGCCGGAGAACTCCTATTCAGCGGAAACGATCAAAATTGTGCCGTATCTTCATGGAAAGAGCAAAATGTATTACAGCGCCTAAAAGGTCTGGCAAAATAGTCGTTTAATTACCACCAGAATAAATCTCAGGCAAGCTTGTCGCAACTGCTGTTGTTGTTCAATTTGCAGTTGCGACGGGTGGTAATCGATTGCTGGTGATAACTTTGATGTCCGCATCCACCACCCAGCTTGTTTTCCCCATTAGGATTTTGTCAAGGTGCTTGATTGCCATATGGCAGTCCCTCCCCTCCCTGAACCCGAATGAGAAGCCGTAGAACTTGGGTTCGTAGATTGCGTTCAGCACCTCCGCGATTACCCCTTGCACCAGCCTGTCTTCGTATGCGGGTATGCCTAAAGGGCGAAGTTTGTCATTGCTGCCTTCTTTTGGGATGTGCGTCCGTCTGGCCGACTGTGGCCTGTAGCTGAAGGTTTTCATCCTTGCAAGCAAGTTGTCCAGGTTTTCGTCCAGTTTCTCGTCGTACCCTGTTTTCGTTACCTTGTCGATTCCGCTTGCTTTTCCCGCCTCCTGCCTCTTGTGTACTTCTTTTAGCGTTGTTTTGTTGATTAAGTGCATCAACGTCTGCAATTTTCGGTCTGGATATTGCTCTGCGAGTTGCGTTGTCCTGTCCATTCCTGTTAACATTATTCTTTCTCGCCTCCAGTGCGTTGCCTCCAGTGCAACGATAATGTCGCCACAAACAGTGCGATTGGTACGGCATGCCCCTTCCCTCCACGCATTTATTGATGCGCTTCATCGGTACTATGAGCTGCTAAGACTGCCTGTATGCCTTCAGGCTTCCTCTGGTTTCACCCATTGTTACGCCCTACCCGACGCTTCGGGGGCGTACAGGCTCTCCCTGGTATCCCTGATGCACCTGTGTCAAGCTCGCCCTGCTCTCAGACTCCGGCAAGACCTCCCGCATCTCGCCTTTTGCGATGTGTTTGTGTTGCCTGCTGCCGCATGAACAGCATCGGCTCTTGCTCGTTGGTTTCACGAAGCTCAATCACACGGCTCGCTCGCTCTCCGTCCTACGCTTAAATCTAACGTTGCCGCTTCGACTCTAAGGAACTGGATAATGGCGGGTGGCTAGCCCTTACCATGCTGGATTCCCACCAGCTATGCACCAGAAACCGAACAGGCGCTATCATGCGGTTACCTCCGTTCGTAAACAATTATATACGAGTTTTTATCAAATTGAAATAGGATATCGCAGATATTGCGCAATACATATCGGTTTTGCGCAATATCTGCATCGACGCACAAAATCAGTTGATGAATATGACAAAAAAACTTAACATTTAACAGTCATGTGAGTATAATAATATCAGCGACTTAGGGATTCACAATTCAAACAAAAAAGGTGAAAGGGTGATGGTGTAGAAAACAGGGAAAAAAACAATACGTGAAGAACGAAACAGTCTCAACAAAGGGCGGGCGGCAGCCCGCGAGAGGAGGAATTAAATTGCAAACAAAAAAGG
>WRJV01000083.1 GCA_009778415.1 Clostridiales bacterium
AGCGCCAGTGCCGCCCATATGAACAGGAAAGTCACAAGCTTGTCAGGCGTGACGGTTTCGCCCATCAGCAAGCCGCAGCAAAGGGACAGCGTGGGGGCTATGTACTGCATGAACCCAATCATCACATATGGCAGCTTGACAACGCCAAAAGTGTACAGCATCATTGGCAGGGCCGTTATTATCCCTGCGCCGATGAATAAAAAGTGGTCACCGGCCGGGCTGGCGGCGAGGGCCGGCCACATCGAGGAAACAAACATAAACGCCACAGTCAGCGGAAGCATCATGATGGTTTCTGCCGAAATGCTCAGTACGCTCTCCACCTGCACGGTTTTTTTAAGGGCGCCGTATATGGCGAACAAAAACGACAGCACCACGGATATCAATGGGAACTGCCCATACTGAAGCACGCTGACGGCTACGCCGGAAAATGCCAGAAGCATGGCTGCAATCATGAGGGGGGTGAGTTTTTCCTTGAATATGATCATTCCCAAGGCGAATACGACAAAGGGCGCCATGTAGTAGCCCAGGCTTGTGTCAAGCACGTGGCCGGTTTCCACGGCGTAGATGAACACGCCCCAATCCCCCAGCAGAAACAGCATGGCAGGCGCCAGGAACTTCATTTTCTGCCGGTTGAGGAAAAGCGCCTTAAGTTCAGGAAGCCGATGTGTAAATGCCAGTATGCCAAGCGCGAACGCCGCTGCCCAAAATATTCGCAGGGCAAGGGTCAGCATGGGGTTGATATGCGTCATCAAACCAAGGTACAGGGGTTGTATGCCCCATATCACGTAGCAGGACAGCGCTGACATAACTCGTTTTTTTTCCATAACGCACCACCTTTTGTCTAGCCTAAATGGCCGTCGCCATTTGCCATGCCGCTATTCTACCACGTTCAGGCTCGTGCCACAATAGGAAATTTAAATTTAGATGCGGGCTGCTTTGACATTTTTGTTGAGAAAACCGTTGTTTTGCGTTATTATATACATTGATTATTATATGAGTCAGAGGGCATCAATTTGGACAAGACCAAAATCACGTTTATCGACGCCGAGGTCGACTTCGGCAGCAAAAAAGTCAAGGACATCGGAGCGGTCAAATGGGACGGGCAGGAATTCCATTCCGGCTCACCCCAGGCTTTTTCCGATTTTTTGCGCGGAAGCGCTTGCGTTTGCGGCCACAACATCTTCATGCACGACCTTGTGCATCTCGAAAAAGAGATAGCCGGCTGCGGCGCGAGGTATTATATCGACACGCTCTATTTGTCGCCGCTCATGTTCCCGAAAAAGCCTTACCACCGTTTAGTCAAAGACGACAAGCTTGCGGCAAGCGACCTGAACAATCCGCTGAGCGACGCCAAGAAATCCCGTGACCTTTTCTGCGACGAGATAGCGGCGCTCAAGCGCCTACCGCTGCGGCTTCAGCTCATATACAGCAGTTTGCTCGGCGGGCATGCCGAATTCAGGGATTTTTTCAGGTATGCCGGCTTCGAAAAAAAGATACAGGACGCAGCCGGGCTGATCAGAGAGTTTTTTGCCGGCAGGATATGCGAAAACGCGCCGGTGGAAAAGCTGGTGGAAAAATGCCCCGTGGAGCTGGCGTACGCCCTCAGCCAGATCATGGTCATCAACCATGATTCTGCGACGCCGCCTTGGGTGCTGAGGAACTATCCAAGGACTGAAACCGCTCTGCATTTTCTGAGGGGCCGGAAATGCCCGTCTTGCGGCTATTGCAGGGAATCCCTGGACGAGGACCGGGCTCTCATGCGTTTCTTCCACTTCAGGGAATTCAAGGAATACGAAGGGGCGCCGCTCCAAAAGTCTGCCGTGTCGGCTGCGATATGCGGCAAATCATTGCTTGCCGTCTTCCCCACAGGCGGCGGCAAGTCGATAACGTTCCAGCTGCCGGCGCTGATGGCCGGCGCAAGCGAAAAGGGCTTGACGGTGGTGATCTCGCCACTCCAGTCACTTATGAAAGACCAGACCGACAACCTTGAAAACCAGCACAGCATAACGGAGGCGGTTACTATAAACGGCTCGCTGGACCCGCTTGAGCGCGCCAAGGCGTTTGAAAGGGTGGAGAGCGGCGCCGCCAGCATCCTGTACATTTCACCGGAGTCGCTCCGCAGCAGGTCGATCGAAAGCCTTCTGCTGAAAAGGAACGTGGTCAGGTTTGTAGTCGACGAAGCCCACTGCTTTTCTTCGTGGGGGCAGGATTTCCGCGTGGACTACCTGTACATCGGCGATTTCATCAAAAGCTTGCAGGAAAAGAAGGCCAGGCCGATGAACATCCCGGTGTCTTGCTTTACGGCTACAGCCAAACAGAGGGTGATAGCAGACATTAAGGGGTATTTTAGGGAAAAGCTATCGCTTGAACTAGAAGTGTTCAGGACGGGCACGGCGCGGTCAAATCTGAGCTACCATATTTTCAAGGAAGAAAGCAGCGAAGCCAAATACCAGAAGCTGCGCCTGCTCCTCGAAAGCAGCAGTTGCCCGTCCATCGTGTACGTTTCACGCGTAAGGCGGACGGAGCTGCTTGCGGCAAAGCTGACGGAGGACGGCTGCCCGGCAAAGCCCTACCATGGCCAGATGGACAAGCGGCTGCGCACAGCGAACCAGGACGAATTCATGAGCGGCGCAGTGAAGACCATTGTCGCGACGACGGCGTTTGGGATGGGGGTCGACAAAAGGGACGTGGGCATGGTCGTACACTACGACATATCGGATTCCCTCGAAAACTACGTGCAGGAAGCAGGGCGGGCAGGGCGCGACGAGAAAATCAAAGCCGACTGCTTCGTGCTGTTCAACGACGACGATTTGAACAAGCACTTCAATTTGCTGAACCAGACCCGGATATCAAGAAACGAGATACAGCAGGTATGGATGGCGGTTAAGGAATTGACGAAAACCAGGGCGGCGGTATCCCAGTCAGCGCTGGAAATCGCGAGGAAGTCCGGCTGGGACGATTCCGTACACGACATTGAAACAAGGGTGAAGACAGCGGTAAGCGCACTGGAGCAGTCTGGTTTTGTGAAGCGCGGGCAAAACATGCCGAGGATATTTGCAGACAGCATCCTAGTGAACAACATGGAAGAAGCCCGGGCGCGGATAGACAGGTCCGCACGGTTTGACGACGCTTCGCGCCAGCAGGCCGTCCGCATCATCAAGAGCCTCATATCGGCGAAGAGCAAAGCCCGGGGCGACGACGAGGAGGGCGAGGCCAGGGTGGACTACATATCAGACAGGCTCGGAATAGTCAAGGAGGACGTGATAAGGGTCATTGGGCTCCTGCGCGAGGAAAGCATTCTGGCAGACGCAAAAGATTTGACATGCTTCGTAAAGAGGGGCGAAAAAACCAACCGCTCAAAATCAATTCTTTCAATGCACATGAACATCGAAAACTTCCTTTTCGAGTATCTGGACGGCGGCGAGCGAGCCTACAACATGAAGGAAATGAACGAGGCTCTGCACGAGAGGTTCCCGGGCACTTCGATAAAGCAGCTCAAAACAGTGCTCAACTACTTTTCCAT
>WRJV01000084.1 GCA_009778415.1 Clostridiales bacterium
AGGTGACGGCGTGAAAAGAAGGGTTTTGTCGGGCATATTGATGCTGCCGCTGCTGTTAATAGTGTTTTTCGGAGGGAAAGTGCTGCTTGTCGGCTGCTTCGCCGTTGGAATACTGGGAGTGCGGGAGTTCTTTGCCGGTTTTCGCGAGATTGGCGTCAGGCCTTCCCACGGAATAGCGTACGCCAGCGCGGCAGCGCTGTACGCAATAAATGTTGCCGGCGTGCCGGCCCAGTGGCACATGCTGTGGTTTTTCGGCGTGACACTGGCCTGCCTATTGTACATCTTCAAAGTTTCTGAGCGGAAAATCGAAGACGGCGCGGCGACGCTTACCGGGGTTTTCTACGTGGTTTTTTTCTCTTACCACGTGGCGCTCACCGACCAGGCCAGCGGCTTTTCAGCAATGGTCTGGCTGATTTTCCTGACGGCGTTCGGCACGGACATCATGGCGTACTTTACAGGGCTTGCAATCGGGAAGCACAAGCTGTGCCCCGGCATAAGCCCGAAAAAAACCGTAGAAGGCGCGATCGGCGGGGTACTGGGCAGTGTTCTGTTTTGCGGGATGTTCGGGTACTTCTTTGAGAGCGGATTTCTGCTGCACTGCATAGCAATCGGGGCGCTTGGCGGAGCAGTGTCGCAGCTCGGCGACCTTACGGCGTCCGTGTTCAAGCGGAACATGGGCATAAAGGACTACGGGAACCTGATCCCCGGGCACGGGGGCATTTTGGACCGCTTCGACAGCGTGCTTTTTACGGCGCCGATGGTGTATTATTACATCGCTCTGGTGCTGGCATAAAAGATTGGAACATATATGAAGAGAATTGCGATACTGGGAAGTACGGGCTCAATCGGAACCCAAGCGCTGGAATTAATACAGGAAAACAGCGGCAAATTTGAGGTTTTTGCGGTTTCCTGCGAGAAGAACACCAGCCTTCTTTCGGAACAGATAGAGAAATTCAAGCCCCAAATAGCAGTTGCCGCTGACGAAAAGGACGCACTCCTGCTATCAAGGAAACACCCCGGCACGGAAATCTTTTTCGGTGCCAAGGGCCTTGCGCTGGCTGCCTCTGCGGGCGCGGACATGGTGCTGAACGCGCTTTCCGGGACGAGCGGGCTTGTCCCCACTTACGAGGCCGCAAAGGCAGGGAAGGTTATCGCGTTTGCGAACAAGGAGACTCTCGTAGCAGGCGGGAGCATAATAATGAAAGCGGTGCATGGCAGCGGGGCTGCGCTTTTGCCCGTGGACAGCGAGCACTGCGCCATTTGGCAGTGCCTTTTGGGCAATTCGCCAAGGGAAGTCAGGAGGCTCGTGCTAACGGCTTCGGGCGGGCCTTTTCGGGGGTATTCCCTTGAGGAACTGAAAAACGCAACGCCTGAGCAGGCACTCAGGCACCCGAGGTGGAACATGGGCCGGAAGATAACCGTCGATTCGGCGACGATGATGAACAAGGGCCTCGAAATAATAGAGGCAAAATGGCTGTTCGACATGCGGCCGGAAATGATTGACGTGGTCGTGCATCCACAGAGCATCGTGCATTCTATGGTTGAGTACTGCGACGGGGCCGTAATCGCGCAGATGGGGAAGCCGGACATGAAGGGACCTATAGGTTACGCCTTGGCTTACCCCGAAAGGCTGGAAAACAAGGCCGGAGGGGTCGACTTTGCAGAACTGGGCAGCCTGACTTTTGAGAAACCCGACGAGGGCGCGTTTGCCTGCATGAGGTTGGCAAGGCAGGCGATCAAGGACGAAGGCAGCAGCAGCCCTGTGGTGCTTAACGCCGCCAACGAAGCGCTGGTGCGGCTATTTTTAGAAAAAAAGATTGGATTTCTTGACATACAGAGCAACATTGAAAGGGCGCTGGAGGCGCACACGCCCGTGTACGGGCTTGACATTGACGGGATACTTGAGCTTGACAAAGAGATCAGGGAGGGGATAGGAAATGATAGTAGTTTACACGGCAATAGTGCTTAGCGTACTCATATTTGCGCATGAGCTGGGCCATTTCGGCGCGGCGAAGCTGTCAGGGATCAAGGTGAACGAATTCGCTTTGGGGATGGGGCCGGCTATTTTCAAAAGGCAAAGAGGTGAAACGACATACGCTCTGAGGGCTTTTCCGATAGGCGGCTTCTGTGCGATGGAGGGCGAAAACGGGGACTCGGAGGATGAAAAGTCCTTTGACAGCAAGCCCATGGGCATACGGGCGATTGTCCTGGCTGCCGGATCCTTCATGAACGTAGTGCTGGCAATATTGATAATGACGGGGATCATCCTGTACTTCGGCACTTCGGTTACGACGACGTTGAGAGTTATAACCGACGGCAGCCCTGCTCAGGAAGCCGGGATTCTTCCAGGAGACACGATAGTGTCCGTGGACGGGGTTGAAACAGCAGCTTGGGCAGACATAGTCAAAGAAATATCGGAAACAGACAAAGACAGCATACCTATCGGAATTGTCAGGGGCGGAAACGAACTGGTAGTTGAAACCGGCATTGCGACCGCTGAAAACGGCAGGAAGGTAATCGGGATAACCCCAAAGGTCAACCGGAACCCGTTTGCTGCACTGGCGATGGGTACGAAGGCTTCATACGGGATGATCGTCAATATGGTAGATATTTTGAGGCAGCTTTTCACCGGCGAGGTGCCTGCCACGGAGATGACAAGCATCGTGGGGATTGCCGTCATAGTAGACGAAACCGCAAAAATAGGCATGCTGCCGCTCCTTAACCTAGTTGCGCTCATAAGCCTCAACCTCGCCATCGTGAACATGCTGCCATTTCCGGCTCTTGACGGCGGCAGGCTTGTGTTCCTTGTCATCAGAAAGGTCACGGGCAGGGCCATTACAGACAAGATGGAGGCGACTGTACACATGATTGGCATGGCGATGCTGCTGGCTTTGATGGTTTTCGTCACATGGAACGACATCGGGAGGATTATCAAAGGGACTATGCCCGGCTTGGGCGGCGGGTTTTAAGGTGCGGGCTATGAAAAAAACAGTTCGATGCGGGAATGTGGACATTGGGGGCGGTGCCCCCGTTTCGATACAGTCGATGTTGAGCGTGAACACAGCCAACGTCCCTGCGGCGCTTGCCCAGGTTGAAGGCCTTATGGGCGCAGGGTGCGACATCGTCAGGCTTGCGGTGCCGGATTTTGAGGCTGCTGAGGCGTTTGGCAGGATAAAGAAAGAGCTGCTCCTGCGGCATGGCGAAAGGGTTGTGCCACTGGTTGCGGACGTGCATTTCGACTACAGGCTTGCCGTCCGCGCTATAGAAAACGGCGCGGACAAGGTCAGGATCAACCCCGGAAACATAGGCAGCCCCGAAAACGTCAAGGCAGTTGTGGACGCGGCAAAGGAGAGAGGCATACCCATAAGGGTTGGGGTCAACGCGGGCTCCCTTGAAAAGGACATCCTTGCCCAGTACGGTGGGGTCACAGCCGCCGGGCTCGCCGAGTCCGCGCTCAGAAACGTGAAGCTGATAGAGGACATGGGCTTTGACAACATTGTCGTCTCGATAAAATCCTCGGACGTGCGCATGAACTACGACGCGCACATAATCCTC
>WRJV01000085.1 GCA_009778415.1 Clostridiales bacterium
ATCTGTTTGATTGATTCTTTTATCATTAAAACGCTTTCTCTTGTAAAAATTTCCAGTGGGATATATTCAATGAGTTCAAATAGATGAACTATCTCTGTTTAGGTGAATACTCTCAAATTTCCCATATCCATATCTTCTTGCCCAGATTGACCACACGTTGAATACAGGTTTCTAACTTAATGCCTGAATGAATAGCGAAATCACATGAAAATGACCGGTCATAAACAGCAATTCATCAAAAATGTTGGTTCCAGCTGGAGGTCTAAACCTCAGTGGCGATTGTCAGCTTTATCATGTTGCTGTATAAATTCCCCCATCTTGGCAAAGATGGTCTATGGATCAGTCTTCTTGCTGTTTCCTCCATTGTTTTGGCTTCATTTTTCAACTTTGACGTGAAAGACTGGCGCCGCCGTATACATTCGTGACGAACACAATAACAGCGATAAAACTTCCGGAATTTTCCTCCAATCTTTTCTGGGATACCGATGTTGCCGAATTGGATATGGAACTACACAAGGCGTTCATCGTTGCCCGTGTCCTTATTTAGAGGACATCGGAAGACTGGAAAATCATTCGCGATTATGACGGCTTAGAACAACCGAAAGCCATATCGGTTGTTCTGTGTAACATGCTGTTGAAAGGAGGTGATACAAAATCATGCTAATTTCCGTAATCGTCCCCGTCTATAATGTCGCTCCCTACCTGCCAAAGTGCATAGACTCCATCCTTGCCCAGGTTCATCATGATTTGGAAATTATCCTTATCGACGATGGCTCTGAGGACAACTCAGGGACAATCTGCGATGAATATGCGAAAAAAGACCAACGCATACAGGTAATCCACCAGGCGAACGGCGGACAGTCAAGCGCCAGAAACGTTGGCCTGGACATTGCCACCGGTGATTATATCGCCTTTATCGACAGCGATGACTTTATAATGCCGAATATGTTTTCGGCTATGCTTGCCGCCATGGAGCGAGAAGACGCCGACTTGGCCATTTGCGGGGTACAACTGGTTAACGAAAGCGGCAGAGAAGTTGTTTGGAAGAATGAGCAGCAGGTCAAAGACGGCGTTATGGACAGTGGGCAGGCGTTGCGGGCCATGACCCAGTCCGCATGGTACCGTACCCCTCCGAATAAGCTGCATAAATACAGCTTGTGGCGAGATATCAGGTTTCCTCTAGGCAGGATCCACGAAGACGAGTTTTCAGCTCATTATATTCTCGACAAATGTAAAAAGGTGGTTGTTCTGGAAGACAAATTTTATATCTACCTGGTGCGGTCCAAAGGTAGCACGATATCCGTTTATTCCGAAAAGCGTTTGATTGACGCGTGGGATGCTCAATATGATCGATATCTATTTTTCAAACGCAAAGGAAAGGGCTTTTGGCGCTGCCGCAGGCGTGCGATAGAGGGAATGTGCTTGATTTTGGTAGGAGCTTTCGAAAAGCTTGATTATGTTGAACATAAGAAAGTTATCGTGCCGCTGTATAAAAAAACCTTGTGGCTGTTGGCACAATACGGCCATGGGTATGTATTGAAGTTGTTTTTACATAGGCATAAAAAATTTATTAAAAATTTCCTGACATTGTCACGCTTGGACTTGTAAGTACGGAGCGAATAAGATTGATGCACGATTAGGAGATGATGATTATGGAAGGGGCCCCGCAGCGATGGATAAAATGGCGTTTTAAAGCAGACTACGTTGTATATGCCGCATGATTAAAAACGCTATCGCTTTCAGCAATAAAACCAAGGTTGCCGTAAACGTCGTCACAGCCACGCTGACGCTGTGTGCCACCGCCGGCATCAGCTTCTTCCTTACGCCATTTATCGTCAAAACGCTGGGGGTTGAGGCACAAGGTTTCACGCAACTTAGCGCCAATTTAGTTTCATATTTGTCCGTGGCGACAATCGCCCTGAATTCCATGTCCGGACGTTTTATCAGCGTAGCGGTGCACAAAAACGAGCCGGAAAACGCAGGGAAATACTACACGTCTGTTCTGTATGGAAATATTTTTATCTTCGCGGCGCTGTTGATGCCGTTGGCGCTGTTCATATTCTATGCAGACAGGCTTATAAAAATCCCTGACGATATTGTGACTGATGTGCGTATTCTGTTCGCGCTGTCTTTTTTCAACTGTTTCGTCTGGAACATCCTGTCACAGTGGAGTAATGCCTTCTATATAAAAGATCGAGCTTATTTGCAGTCAATAAGCAATTGTCTTAACTCATTACTGTATGCCGCCTTGACGGTTGCCTTGTTCAGTCTGTTGCCGCCCAAAATATGGTATACGGCTTTGGCGGTGCTCATCGCCATGAGTTTTCCCGCCATTTGGGGGGGCTATTTTAAGCGCAGGCTCTTGCCGGATTTACGAGCAAAAAAGGCGCTCTTTTCGCTGACGCATCTTAAAGAAATTATTCTTTCCGGTATTTGGTTCTCGTTGGAATGCGCCGGACAATTGCTTTTGAATGGACTCGATCTGCTTATCTGCAATATCATGATTGATGCGAAGACTATGGGTGTATTGGCTCTGTCAAAGATATTTCCCCAATTCATAAGCCGGCTGACCTGGTCAATATCCACCACGTTCGCTCCGCAGTTGACCATCAAGTATGCGACTGGCGATTTCACCGGCATGCGAAGAGATATAAAACGTTCCGCAAAAATAACCGCTTGTATAGGTACCATCCCCCTTGCCGGGTTGATGGTTTTTGGCAAAGATTTTTTCATGCTTTGGTTGCCGGGGCAGAACGCTGGGCTTTTGTGGATGCTGTCAATACTCGCCTGTTTCCCGAACGCGCTCCTTTCCGGGGTGGACCCATGTTGCAACATCTTTGCTACGGTAAACAAGGTCAAGCCGCAGGGCGTAAGCGTGATTATTTCCGGCGCTATCAGTACGTTAACGGTTTTGATTCTGCTCAATTTCACTCATATGGGGGTTTACGCGGTCGCGGGCACTAGCGCGATTGTGTGGGTTTTAGGAGATATTGTTTACATAATACCTGCCGCCGCACGTTATCTGGGTCTGAAGTGGCACACATTCTTCTACGTGTTTGGATATTCAATGACAGGAACGCTAATAGCAACACTTGTTGGGTTAGGAGTAAAAGCGGCCATTCCAACAGGCGCCTGGGCATGGCTGTTAACTGGGTGCTTGGTTACGGGTATCGTTGCTCTCGTCGCAAACATTCTTGTGATTTTTGACAAAGATGAACGAAAGATGTTGAGAAATAGCTTTGTAAAAACAATCAAGAGATTAATGCCACAAGAAGACAACGCCTAACTGATTAAGTGTCTTGGCTCAGCGGGAATAGGACAAGCCCGTTTTATGATAAGTGATCGTAAACGGAGGGAAGCCCCTATGCGGAAGATGCGCCGCAACAACTACAGTTCAGAAGAGGAGAGTTTTCACCTAAACAGAGACAGGTCATCTACTTGAATTCATTGAATATAGTCCGTGAAGGTTTCTGCAAGACAAAGCATTTTAATGATAAAAAATGAATCAAGCAGATAGGATAGCGGCGCATCTGTCGGCCTCAGGAGATCATATGCACGGAAT
>WRJV01000086.1 GCA_009778415.1 Clostridiales bacterium
GGTTCGCCGCATCCAGCATCCCCGGTACCCCGGTGTTCATGATCAGGGAAGTGGCAGGATGGTTCATCAGTTCCACCGTGCCGCTGCCGGTAACGTTGCGCATGCAGGAAATGCCGCCCTTTGGCAGGCCTGCTCCCTCTGCTGCTTCAATAAGCAAGTCGAGGGCTCGGCATATAGTGCCCCTGGCTCTCGGGTGCGGTGAAAAAATGATGGCGTTTCCGGATTTTACCGCAATCAAGGCTTTGTAGATGACTGTTGATACAGGGCTTGTGGCGGGCGGGAGCGCAACTATCACGCCAAGCGGCACGCCCACGTCCATCACTTTTTTGTCCTTATCCTCAAAGATGACGCCAACGCAGCGCATACCAGAAAGCTTAGGGGGCAGGGCTTCGCAGACAAACCTGTTTTTGACAAGCTTGTCCTCCCATTTACCGTACTCCGTCTCCTCGCTGGACATAACGGCAAGCTCCTTGACATGCCCCGAAACACCGTGAACCATGCTCTTTACGATCTCGTCCAGCTTTTCTTGGGGGAAGCTCAACATCGATTTGCTCGCCTCGCGGGCGTTTTCTGCCAATATCCGCGCTTCCTGAACGGAAATCAAGTCATAGTCAATAATTTCCATCTGCGTCTTCCTTTTCAGCCCTTACTGCGGAAGCAGTTTGTCAAGAGCGTACCGGGACAATATTTTGTCAATGTCTTTGTGGGGCCGCGCAATTACAACCGAGCTGTAAACTTCCGCGCCCATCTCCTCGACTGCCTTTACCCCTGCTTTTACAGCTGCGCTGCACGCACCCACATCACCGGTGACCAATACGGAAATATAGCCGGATGCCACGTTTTCGTAGCCAGCCAGCTCAACAGCCGCCGCTTTGCACATAGCGTCGGCAGCTTCCAGGACAAACACGAGCCCAAACGTCTCAATCAAGCCTATCGCTTCATACCTGCTCATCTAAAGCTCCCTTTCTATCGCGGGCGATGCCCGCAAGCCCTGTATGGGGCTAAGCATCAACGTCATGCACCGATACGATGTCGCCAACGCCCCTGACAGGCCTTGGCATGACGTTTTTCGCCGTCAATTTGCCAATCGCCGCTGCTGCGGCGGCGCCGGCTTCAACAGAAGCCTTAACAGCTGCCACGTCCCCCTTCACCATTACCGTAACCAGCGTCGAACCCACGTTTTCATACGAAATCAGCTCAACGTCTGCTGCCTTCAGCATTTTGTCCGCTGCTTCAATAGCCGGAACCATCCCGACCGTCTCCACGAGGCCCAGTGCCTCTCCCCCGTAGTACCTCAATTTCTCAACGCCTTTCTCTATTAATCTTTTATGTACCTGTTAATCGTGGCCCTGCCTTCCTCGTGCGCCCTGTAATAGACGCGCAAGAAGCCGGACTCGTCCTCGTCAAACCTGGTTTCTTCGAGAATCCCGTTCGCTTCAGCTGTCATGATTGCCTCTATTACGGCGGCTCTTTTTAGCGCTTTGAAATCTGCGTATTCGCTCCTCAAAGCCGTAATGACGTCGTCGGCACATGCCTCCTCAACTGTGGTGAAATGCTTCAAAATAGCGAAGTTCAGCGGTTTTATGCTCTTGCTGGCGGTTATAGGCGCTTCTTCGTCTTTTTTGAACAAATCCAGCGGGTTCATGGAAATGAGCAAGATGCCCAGCGCCATAAGCACTGCCGCCGCCCAAGCGATCAGTGGCAAGCCCCAACCGTCCATTTTGCAAAACACTCCAAGCACGATCCAGCAGAAGAATGGCCCCCAGAATGAGAACGCGCCGTTGCAGGCCATGCCCAGTGCGGTGCCGCACATGCTGTTCCCTTTGTACCACAGGCTGTAGGCGAACAGAGCGAAAAAACCGCTGACGACAAACAGCGGCATTGCCGCGCTGCTTGTCACTGCTTGAGAAAGGAGTTCGGCTGAAAGGGTGAACTTGCCCGCCATCAAGCTGAAAATTGGCAGCAGTATGATTAAGTTTGCAATGCCAGACGTTGCTTGCCTGATGGTAATCCCGATTTCGTAATCTATCATCGACGTCCCGTAGCCGGCGATGCAGCCCTCAAGGCCCCACCCGAACGCTGCTACAAGTGCGATGCAGATGCCGAGCAGCCTCCCTTCCGGGGCGTCGTCACCGATGCTCGTGCTCCCAATCATGGCGCTGGCCATTACGCATACGGCAATGCCAAAAAGCATTCGCTTGTTGAGGGCTTGCTTGAAAAGAAACCTCGAAAGTATCGCACCTATTGCAGGGCAGAGGGCGGTGATTGGGATGACGATAGAGCCTGCCAGCTGAAGCCCTGCCACATATGCAGTACTGGAAACCGGGCCGCCTACAATAGCCGCAAGTATCATGACCCTGCCCGGGAAAGTGCCAAGGCACCTGAAGAAATCGCCAATTTTGCCCTTTACCGTTGCAAAGCCAGCTGCCCAGACCGCGCTGCACGAGTCGTTGATGGCACTGCCCAAAGCCGCCAAGAGGTAGGTGACTACAAAAAGGGACAAGCCAGCAGAATTGGCGCCGTACCAGTCTTCCCAAACCCCTTTGCTCATGCCGAGGGTTATGAATGCGGAATACATGCCGTAACACATGCCGGAAAGCAAGGCGACGGTTATCCCCTTTCTGAAAAAGCCCGTTGTCAATCTCTTTTTGGCAGCTATCGCAGACATCGGAGCTTCAATTTTTTCATTCATTTTTCGCTGACTCCTTCCAACTTTCGTTATGCATATTTCCTATTAAATGATTAATATATTACAATTTAATTATACTCATTTCTCCTAGGTGGAAAGTCAAGACAATATTTTTTTTTGCTGCAGCATTAGCTGCTTTGTTTATTTTGGAACTTTTTACAAAGGTGCCACCTCCTTGTGGGAGCATCCGGCTCCTAAAACGGCAAAAAAACATTCCCGCAAAGGGGAATGTTTTTTTGAAGCTTTAGTTGTTGCCGTTACACGCCGAACAGCTCGTAAGTGTCAACGTCTTTCATCACTCTATCCGTGGCTTTTCCTGCGTTTTTGAGCATGCTTTTCATCTTTTCTTCTACGGTTTTTTTCAGCAGCTCAGTGAAGTCAATGTCTCTTAAAGTGAAAAACAGCATCGGGTCGTCGTCAAACCGCGCACCGATACCGTAGAGCGCCGCCGCCACGTGCTTGCACATGCTGGCCCAGTCAGGGCATGAGCAGCTGAAGCTGATTTCCCTCGGTGATGGGAACAATCCGCCCCCTTTGTCAGTGAACAGCTCCATGAGCTCCTCCGGGAATTTGCCCGACGCCAAGTCCTCAAGGCTGGCAATTTTATGGCTGCACTTCTTCATCAGTGCGTCCCATTTCTTTTTGGGGAGCGGTTCGATTTTTATGGTTATTTCATACGGCTTTGACGCAGTGCCCGAGACCAGCGCATGCGCCCCGCCCGGCTCTATCGACAAATCCAGCACTGCGCCGCTCCTCACGTAGGAGCGGCCGCGCCCGATCCTGCTATCGTAGTCGGCATAGCTTTCCAAGTTCTTGTTCCAAGCGATGCCCCACCAAGTCCTGGCCAGTTTCTTCCCCTCAAGGATCACCGGCTTGATGTTTGGGTTC
>WRJV01000087.1 GCA_009778415.1 Clostridiales bacterium
GTGACCAGCCCGTACCACACCTTGGCTGTCAAAACAGACGGCAGCCTGTGGGCATGGGGGCTGAATGACCACGGCCAGCTTGGCGACGGCACGAGAGCTAACAGAAGCACACCTGTTAAAATCGGAGCAGGCCAAAGCTGGGGCAAGGTTTCCGCCGGCGAGGATTTTTCCGTGGCTTTCAGGACAGACGGAGACCTGTGGTCATGGGGGACCAATCGCCTCAGGCAATTTCCCGAACGGACAGGCATAAGCATCTACGCGCCTGTTGAGGTCAAGATGCCGCTGGAAGACGCATGCAGCATGGACTACACCAAGGACTTCATCATCACGGTAAGGCCGACCAGCCTAAGCATCAGTGCGCCACAGGAATGCGACATCAACGGGGAGGCAGAATACACCATGTCTGCTTTCGGGGTAAAAGGCGTCAAGATCGTTGAGGCGGAATTTGAAATCGACGGCAGCATGATCGCCAGCAAAAGGTTTGCGGCGCTCAACGGGTTTGAACAAACGGGCGATATCTTTTGGAGCAGCATGGGCGGCGACATATGGAAAGGGAAAGTCACAATCACGTACCAACCAGAGGGTTTTGGAGGGTTTACCTCCGAAAGCCAAGCTGACATCGCAAAGTTCATTTTTGCTCCAAAGGCGATGGGAGACGCAACGCTCAAGCTTACAAGCATCAGGGTCGTCGGGTATGGTGCCGCAAGCGATCAGCTGTCCGAACTTGACGCTGCGATTGAAATTGGCGAGGCGACGACAAGAATTGACCAGCTTTTCTACTCGAAGTACGACCTTACAAAAGACAACGTTATCGATGTCCTAGACCTTGGCATCATGCTTTTGTACTGCGGTGAAAGATATGGTTCTCCGACTTGGAGCACACTGGTAAAGGTCAACGATTCAAAGGATAAAGGCGTTACCGCAAGCATGTGCGACGTGAACGGCGACGGCACGATCGACATGCTCGACCTGCTTGACCTGTTCATCCACTACACAAAATAACATGAAATTTGCTACACATAAGCCAAAGCAGGTGGTATAATAAGGGGAGAGCGCAATGGCATAGGAGGCTTTGAACAGCATGCAAGACGATGCGGCAGTAAGGGATTTGCAGCAGAGGCTGCCCTTTTGGGACAAGCTTAGCCTTGACGAGCAGCAAGGGCTTGCGGCGAGCACCATGAGCGTCAAGTACCGTGCGGGGCAAAACATTCACAACGCTTCAGAGCAGTGCGTCGGCGTACTGCTGATAAAATCAGGCGAGCTGCGCACGTACATGATGGCAGAGAACGGCAGGGAAGTCACCCTGTACCGCCTGTATGGCGGGGACGTTTGCATTTTGTCTGCCTCGTGCGTGCTTCAAAGCATCACGTTTGACGTTTTTATCGACGCAGAGCGCGACACCGAAGTCCTGCTTATCAGCCCTGCATATTTTCTAAAACTGCTCGAACAGAACGTGCATGTGGAGAATTTCTCGCTGAAGATAACGGCAGACGTGTTTTCTGAAGTCATGTGGACGATGGAACAGATACTGTTCATGAGTTTTGACCAGCGGCTTGCCGTATTTTTGATGGACGAAGCATCGAAAACCGGGGCCGGGACATTGCACATGACCCATGAGCAGATCGCTCGGTACACGGGAAGCGCACGGGAAGTCGTGTCGAGGATGCTGAAGTATTTTGAACAGGAAGGGATTGTCAAATTGTCCAGGGGCACAGTAGAGCTGGCGGACAAAGAGAGGCTCAGGAACCTTGCTGTTTTGCAGTAGCGAAGTAGTGCAAAATGTGACGCAGTTACAGAACTTTCTCGTCTCATAGTTTATAATGCAGTTAAAAAGCATAAAAACAAATTGAGGAGGTATAAAAATGTCTGTACTTACAGTTACTAGAGATAACATCAAAACGGAGGTCATCGATTCCGACAAAACGGTGCTGATCGACTTCTGGGCGCCGTGGTGCGGCCCCTGCCGCATGTTTTCCCCGATCGTGGACCAGGTGGCGAACGAGGTTCCAAACGTAAAGGTCGCAAAGGTCAATGTAGACGAGGAGCAGTACCTCGCTATGAAATTCGGCGTGATGAGCATCCCGACGCTTGTTGTCATGAAGGGCGGCAAGATAATCAACAAGTCTGTTGGCGCGAGGTCAAAAGCCGCAGTGCTTGAAATGCTCAAATCTTAGTTCCGAGGAGCGTGGCATGGGCAACGTAATCATAATTGGGTCAGGCCCCGCAGGCATTTCGGCAGCACTATACACCGCGCGGGCAGGCATCAGGACGACGGTAATCGGGAAAGGCGCGGGGGCGCTGGAAAAGGCTGAAAAGATAGAAAACTACTACGGCTTCCCCGAGCCAGTGCCAGGCCGCGAACTGATCGAAAACGGCATAGCTCAGGCAAGGCGGGTCGGCGCGGAAATTCTGGCAGAAGAAGCCGTAGGTTTGGGGTACACTGACAAGCTGACGGTGAAGACGACGAGCGGCGAGTATTCTGCCGATTGCGTGATCATAGCAACAGGTTCGTCAAGGAAAGCCCCGAAAATCAAGGGGCTTTTGGAATACGAAGGCAGTGGCGTCAGCTACTGCGCGGTCTGCGACGCCTATTTCCACAGAGGGAAAGACGTCGCTGTTCTCGGATGCTGCGAATACGCCATCGCCGAAGCCATGGAGCTCTTGCCGGTTGCTAGCTCAGTGACTATTGTAACGAATGGAGATGAGCCTTCCCCCAAAATACCGCAGGGGATAAAAGTGGTCACGGCTGAGGTTGAGGAACTTTTAGGGAATCAAGCGTTGGAGGCGATCGCTTTCAAAGACGGCACAAAATTGCCCGTGTCCGGGGTGTTTGTCGCAATCGGGGTTGCTGGGAGCAGCGAGCTGGCGAGAAAGATGGGCGCAGAAATAAACGGAAACGCAATTGCCGTAGACAGCCACATGGCAACAAGCATACCAGGGCTATATGCTGCCGGAGACTGCACCGGTGGCATGCTCCAAATCTCAAAAGCAGTCTACCAAGGCGCAGTTGCGGGGACGGAGGCAGTCAAGTACATCAGAAACATGTCTAAGTAGGGGACGGCACGAGCGATTCAAGTGAAAACAAGGCCCGGCATGGTGGCATGCCGGGCTTTTCGTACACAGATTATATTTAATGGTATAGTTTGTGTTTATTTTGGGACGCCGACATAGCCGTTCACAGCCAGCACAACGTATTTGTACGCCCAATGGCTGCTTGGAACATCGGTGAATGTTATGCTGAGGCTCTGCCACATGTCGTCTGTCGGCTCTCCGCCCAGCAGGTAGCGCACAAGTGCAGTCACTGCTTCGTACCTGTTGGTGCTGCCGTTCGGGTCGAACGTGCCGTCGGGGTAGCCTTCGAAGATGCCGGCATGCACAGCTTTTAGTATGTCGTCTGCTGCCGGGTGCCCGTCCAGGTCGCTGAAAGTGTTTTCTGCCATTTCTGTCAAATTTTCTGCTTTCACGAACATGACAGCCATGTCAGCGCGGGCGAGGGGATCTGCCGGGCAGAAATTCCCGTCTTCGTCGGCTTCTGCTATCCCTGCTTCGAATGCCCATTCTATGGCGTCGTAAGACCACCTGTCAGGGGCCACGTCGC
>WRJV01000088.1 GCA_009778415.1 Clostridiales bacterium
CCTTTCGGATTCCCCGATGCCGTACGACATGCTGATTATCATGCTTCCCTCCGGGATGAGCCCGATAATTTTATCGGCCCATTCCACTACCGAAACGCCGTCACCGTAGAAATATTCCCAGTAGCCCAAATCATGCATCTCTTCTGCGCCGGAAAGCCGGTAAACGTCAAAATGGTACAGCGGGAACCTGCCGCTCCTGTACTCCTTGATTATCGTAAAGGTTGGGCTTGTTATGTCTTCTGACACTCCGAGACCTTCTGCGATGTACTTAGTCAAAGCGGTCTTGCCTGTCCCGAGCTCCCCGACAAGCGCAATGACGTCGCCTGCCTTTGCTTTTTCTGCCAAGCCGAGCCCGTACTCCCTTGTCCCGTCTTCATTTTTAATAAAAATTCTTTCTGCCATATCAAAGCTGCTTTGTGAATTCGTATATGGCGTCAGCGTAGATTTTCGCCATCAGCTCCATTTTGCCGATCTCGATGAACTCGTTCTTCTTGTGCGCCATGTCCTCGTCACCCGGGAAAACCGCCCCAAAAGCTACCAGGTTCCCCGCCGCCCTGGCGTAGGTTCCGCCGCCTATCACGGCTGCTTCGCTTTCAATGTCGCCGGTGTGCTTCTTGTAGACGCCCATCAACGTGGTTACCAGAGGCGCGTCTTTGGGGAAGTATATCGGCTTGTGGTGCTTGTGCCTTAATATGCCGAAGCCGTACCTGTTTATTGCCGGCGCCATCCCGTCGAACACAGACTGGTCGTTTTGCGTAACCGGGTACCTGATGTTGATTGTCAGCCTGGCTGCCTCGCTGTCCATGTCTATCAGCCCAACGTTGAAAACAAGCCTGCCGGACACCTCGTCCGACAGCCCGCACCCCATCCCGGCGCCGTCAAACTCAAACCCGATATGATCGTTGTAGAATTGCACAAATTCATTTACGTCATCGTTTGCAAACGAAACCCTGCCCAGGAACTCCATCATCACGGATATGGCGTTCAAGCCCTTTTCCGGCGCCGCCCCGTGGGAAGAAATGCCCTGCGCTGTAATTTCAAGGCATTTCCCAATTCCCTTGACGTTTATTTTCCTTTTGTGCTCTCCTCTGTAGGCAGCAGCTTCGGATTTTATTTTGTCATATGCCCCCGGCCTGCCGTCCATAACGACAACCCTCGCATAGTCTGCAACCATGTTTGCCGCAGCCCCTCCCTTGAAACTTCTGAGTTCAAGGCCTTTTGCGGTTGATTTGCCGATCTTTTTCGCAAGCTCGAACACCAAAATCCCTTTTTCGGCGTGGATCACGGGGAATTCGGCGTCGGGGGCAAACCCGGCAGAGGGTGCTTTTACCTTTTGGAGGTACCTGTCCATCCCGTTCCATTCTGTTTCTTCGTCAAGCCCTAGGATGAGCCTGACTTTTTTCTCCGGCAGGAAACCTGCGTCCTTCAGCGCTTTCATCGCATAATACGAAGCCACGGCAGGCCCCTTGTTGTCCATTGCGCCTCTTCCGTACACCCTGCCTTCTGCAATTTCTCCGCCGTAGGGCTGAAAATCCCAACCGCTCCCTTCAGGCACCACGTCAAGGTGTACCAGTATCCCGAACACCTCGTCGCTCTCGCCGACGATTTCACCGTCGACGTTATAAGAATAGCCTCCAAATTGTATGTGTCCGCCATAATTGTCTACGTTTTCAACCTCAAAGCCGTCACGGTCAGCTATATTAAGCATGTACTGAAACGCCTCATGCACGCCTTCCCCAAAGGGCATGCCGTCGGTGCCCGCTCCCGCTACGCTCCGGTACCTGATGAGCTCCTGAAGCGTTTTCACCATTTCGGCTTTGTTGTTTTCAATCAATTCCAAGTATCCCATATGCATCCTCCCTCGCTTTTCTCGCCCTGTTAAGGTGCCCTGACACAGTTAAGCTCTCATTTGCCTCAAAATCTTCATCCAGAGGTATCACAGCATATACGTCCCGGCCGCCCGACCTGTATTTGTCCACCCACGTGGGGATTGCCCCCGCCGTCATGCCGGTTACCTTCTTGCCCTCTATGTCATACTCCAACGCGACACTTGCTATCACTCCAATTTCCGTGTATTTGCTGTTCATCGCGTCCAGCGTTTCAACCCTTTGGTTGGATATGAAATTTCCCATGCTGTAGAACACCGGAACCAGCAAACCTGTTTTGTTGTTTGTTATAAAACCGACCTCCTGAGGCGTGTGGGTGTGTGAAGCGAATATGATGTCCGCACCCACTTCGTTAACCGTTTTTTCAGCGATGCGCCGCTGGGCCTCATTTGATTTCAGATGGAACTCGTCCCCCCAGTGGTAGTACATGACCACGACATCGGCGCCTGCCTCTCTGGCTTCTGCCACTGTCCCTTCGATCTTTTTCAAATCTTCATCCATGTGGTCGTACCTGAAATAGTTTATCAAATCGGCGGCACCCTCTGAAACCGCTGAGCCGTTGACCAGCAAATCGCCCGTTGGCGAGCTTGAGGCGTATGTGTAAGCGACGACCGCGACTTTCACGCCCTTCACGTCCGCTAACGCATACCGCGCCTGGCCGGGGTCTTCCCTGCTGCCTGTAACCGAGAGCCCGCTCGCCCTTAAGACTTCTATCGTACGGGCGAGCCCGGCTTTGCCCCTGTCCATGACATGGTTGTTTGAAGTCACTGCTATGTCAAACCCGGCTGCTTTGAGCGCTGCAGCCAGCTCGTCCGGCGCACTGAACACCGGGTACCCCGTGTACGGTTTCCCACCGAAAGTCGTCTCAAGGTTGCATATCGCCAAATCCGAGCTTTCAATGTATTTCTTTGCATACGCAAAATTGTTGCTGTAGTCATAAGTGTCTGTGCGGCTGTCGTATTGAGACGCAATCTGCGATTTGTGGACCATGACGTCGCCTACGCACGTTATTACAAGCGAAACGGGGTCAGGCGGAGGCGCCTCCGAAATTTCATCGCCCGCTTCAGCTTCGCGCTGGACAGCTTCCTGCGACTGGGTATCGGCTTGCTGGCCCCCGTAGCCCCCTTGGCAGGCTGTCAGGGGCAGAACGGCCGCAATGCACACGGCGGCTACTATAACCGCTGCTTTACTCCACATCTGTCTGCTCCTCAACCGGCTCCTCGTCGCTTTCGATAGCGACCCAGTTCGGTTCCACGGTGTACCTCGGTACGATTTCCCCGTCGTGTACTGTCTTGATGACCACGGATTTTATAGGGTCGCCTTTGTTGTCAAACGTGATGCTCCCCGATGCTCCGGGGAATTTCTTCGTGCTTGCCAATGCTTTCGCTACCTTTTCCCCGTCCTGCCAAGTGCCCGCCCTGTTTATGGCGTCGATCGCCAGCATGTATGCGTCAAACCCCAGTGCCACCGCGCTCGACGGCACTGCGTCCTCTCCGTATTTTTTCTTGTATTGCTGCAAAAATACGGGCGTCATCTCCGTTATCCCGGTTTCAGGGTCGAAAATCGTCGAAAACGCGATGCCCTCAGCCGCTTCAACCCCCGCTTTTTCAATCAGTTCAACAGTTTCCCAATTGTTTGTACCCAAAAACACGGCATCTATCCCCATCTCGTTCGCCTGTTTCAGTATTCTGGCTGCATCGTCAACGCTCGATGGCATGAACACCACTTTCG
>WRJV01000089.1 GCA_009778415.1 Clostridiales bacterium
CCCACTACCCACTACCTGATATCCGCTGCCCTATGCGCTAATTTTCCAGTATTTGTCGACTATATAGGCGGCAGTCTCTTTCATCAGGTCGAATTGGAATATTTCAATTCCGTCTTCCGAAGCGTTGGAAATCGAGTTTATGTCTATGATGAAAAAGCCTTTCTTGTTTTCGATGATGTCCATGCTCCCTGACCCGATCTGCAGCAAATCCATCGCCCTTATCGCCGTGTCCTTGATTTCGTTCGATATGTCGTGGTACGCAGTGAAAGTCGAGCCAAGCCAGTAAGCAGCGAGGCCGCAATCGGTTACGCTTTTCTTGTGTATCAACCTGCAAACGCCGTCTATCACTTCAACCCTCGTCAAGAAACCAAATTCCGGAGTGAGGTACTCCTCGGCAATGTACTTGATGTTGGGCGCGTTTTTCATTCCCTCAGCAAGCTCCTGCCAATTTCTGAAAATAAACGTGCAGTTAGTCCTGCCTCCGCAGTCCGGCTTGATGATGCAGGGGTACTCTATCCCTGAGTTTTCTGTTATCTCCGACGGGCTAAAGACGCCAAACACCTTCGGCACCGGAAAACCATTCGCGCCAAGCGTCAGCGTGGAACGCGACTTGCTGGTTTCGTAGTAGTGAGCTTCATATGTGTTGATCATCGGTATGTTGTTGTTTTTAAGCAGATCAATAACGCCCGGCATCCTGTCCAAGGCTTTTTGGTGCCCCCTGAAAACGGCACTCGCCGGAACGCGGTTCACAATTAAGTCGAACGACAGCAGTTCCTCTTCGTGAACATCGTCCTGCATGTCGATGAGCTTGGCAGGCACTCCCAAATCGTTCACGTTCTTTTCAAGCGCATAGCTTGACCATTCTTTTGATTCGTACAAAATTCCAATACCCATAATTTTAAACCTTCCATTCAAGTATTTTTGACAAGAATTCTTTGAGCTCCGAAGTCTTAGGATTTGCGAACACCTCCCTGCTCTCTCCGTACTCCGCAATTTTGCCATCGTATAAGAATACCATTTTTTCGCACGCATGTAAAGCAAAACCCATCTCGTGGGTGGCAATAATAAATGACAGCTTTTCATCCTTAAGTTCCCGTATCATGTCCAGCACTTCCGTGGTGTATTCCGGGTCTAATGCAGACGTGGGTTCGTCCAGCAAAAGCATCCGCGGCTTGGGCGCCACTGCCCTTGCTATTGCAATGCGCTGCTTCTGGCCCCCTGAAAGCTGTGACGGTTTTTTGCCGGCTTCTCCTGCCAGCCCGAACCGGTCAAGCAGTTCAAAAGCCCTTTCCTGTGCCTTGCTCTTTGAAAACCCGTGAACTTTCACAAGCGGCAGGGTTATGTTGTCAAGTGCGCTCAGGTGCGAAAACAGCCCTCCTTGCTGAAAGACAAACCCTATTTTCTTGCGGTGCCGCTCGTCTTCGGACACCGGTTCGCCGTCTAGGCAAACAGTGCCGCCGCTAGCCGGGATGAGCCCGCCCAAAATGCGCAGCAGCGTCGACTTTCCGCAGCCCGAGCGCCCGATCAGCGCAAGCGTATCCACGTCGTCATTGAAATTGACGTAGTCCAAAACGGCGGTTTTTCCGTCGAAAGCCTTTACCAGGCCGTTTATCTCAAGCCTCATAGTCAAACCTCTGCTCCAGCCTTTTGCTCGCATAGGTTATCGGTAGCGTCAGCGACAGGTACAGGACGCCCAGCAGCATGTAGCATTCGAACATCTTAAAATTCATGGCGCTGATTTCCCTCAATGTCTGCGTAAGCTCAATCAACGCTATCATGCACAAAAGCGACGAATCCTTGATCATTGAGGCGAACTGCCCCGTCAATGCAGGCAGCGTCCTCGCCAAGAGCTGAGGCAAAACCACCAGCGCCAGCTGCTGCTTTTTGGTGAACCCCACTGCCTTCGCCGCTTCAAGCTGCGTACCGTCCATGGACAGCAGGCTGCCCCTTACAATTTCAGCTATGTAGGCGCCTTCAAACAACGACAGTATCAGCACCCCGCAGATGAACCGGTTTGTTATGCCGTATGCCGTCCCCATCAAGTAAAAGAACAGGTACACCTGCATAATCAGCGGCGTACCTCTAATTGCAATGACATAGAGCTTGGCAAAGTACCGCAGCACAAGGATTTTGCCGGACTGCATGGCCGCGCAAGCGACGCCCAATAACAAGCTTATAAAAAAGCTGGCTGCGCTCAGGCAAACCGTCATCAAATACCCGTCGAAAATCCTGCCTGAAAGCGGTGCGAGAAAAGAGAAATTGAGCCTGACGCCGACGAGCGACAGCGCAAGCCAAAACAGCGCCGTTATTAGCAAGCTCATCAGCACCAAGTTGAATGTCGCTTTGAATGGATGCGTTTTTTCCGAATATGACGTAAAAATGCTCATGTAGCGGCTTGATTACCTGCTTAGGTCGAAAAACCATTTGAAACCCAGTCTTTCGAAAGCTTCCCTTTCCTCTTTTAGATATTTCTCCGTCAGGGCGTCGAACCCGCCTTCTGCCGTGTATTTTTCAATGAAAGCGTTTAGCTGGCCAAGTAGCTCCGCATTCCCCTTTTTTACCGCCACGCCCCAGTATTCCACGTTTTGGAACGGGATGTAGATGGCATCTGTCGTGTCCGGGTTGTTTTTGTTGTTCCTGTAAATTGTGAGCTGGTCGTACAGAAACCCGTCGGCCTTCCCCTGCGACACCTCCATGACGCAGGCGCTTTCGTCAGGCAGCGATATGATGTCAGCATTTTCAAGGTTGCCCTGAGCGTAGAAAAACCCTGTGGACCCGGTTTTTACAGCAACCTTCTTGCCCGGCTTGTTCAGGTCGCCGATGCTTGCAACCCCGGAGCCTTTGTTTGCGAGGATCGCAAGGAAAGCGTTTGCGTACGGGTCGGAAAAATCGACCTCCTCCTTGCGCTTTTCGGTGATGGTCATAGAGGATATCACCATGTCTGCTTGGCCAGTTTGCAGAGATGGGATCAGCCCGTCCCAAGCGATGTTAAGTATTTCAACTTCCCTACCCAAATATTCGCCAAACGCCTTGGAAAAATCAACGCTGACGCCAGAAGGCGCCCCTGCGTCGTCCTTGGTCTCAAATGGCGGGTACGCCAGCTCCATCGCCACAACAAGCTTGTCTGCTCTGTCTTCGCCACTGCCGCCGCCTCCGCTGCCGCCGCATCCCGTAAATGCGAGCACACTGCAAAACATCAGGGATATCATCAAAAAAGATAGAAACTTTTTCATAGCAAACCTCCAAAATCAAACTTGACGTTTTTTATCTTTAACATTATACACAGATACTTTGAAAATGTAAAGATAAATGTTTCAAGGGTAGCTCGGCAAAAAGCAAGCTTCCCATCAACGAAGTTATCGCAGAACCCGCTTATGCCGATGCGCTTTTACGCGATGCCGCAGAAATTGATGCCGCAATCGCTGACGGAACAGCAAAAATCTATTCAACCCCCGATGAAATGTTTGCGGCTTGGGAGCGTGGAGAATGAACGGCTATAAATACAAGCCTGTTGAGTCTTTTTTGTATAAGAAAACTCGCAAGCTCGCGCAAAAACGAGGGCTTGACTTGTCGTTGCTGCAAGAGCCCATTATCCTTCTAGCAAAAGGTGAACTGTTGCCGCCAATATACCGTGACCATCAACTGAAAGG
>WRJV01000090.1 GCA_009778415.1 Clostridiales bacterium
AAGACGCTGGCATCGAAGTTGACAAGCTGTTTGAGCAGCGCGGCGACTGGGAACAGGCAAAAGGCCAGGAACTTGCAGCGACTGCGCTTGCCCAGTTCGGCGACAAGGTTGACGTTATCTTCTGCAACAACGACGGCATGGCTCTCGGAGCATACCAGGCGATCGTAGCAGCAGGCAGGACCGTTGGCGAAGACATCTACCTCGTCGGCGTTGATGCCCTTGCCGAAGCGGTTGACATGGTACATGACGGCAGGATGACCGGTACGGTTCTGAACGACCACATCGGCCAGTCCCACAGCGCGGTTGACGCAGCGATCAAATACCTGAACGGCGGCTCAAATGAAACTTACATCTGGGTCAACTATCAGAAAGTAGTATAATATAATATTAACTGCACAATATTCTACTAGTAACCAACAGACAACCAGGGAAACTGCGCGCGCAGGAATGTGCGCGCGGTTTTCTGAATCATTGCATAAGGTCTGCCGGCAAACCGCGTGGGCGGTTTGGGCAGGAAGGGAGACCGAAAATGTCGGAATACATTCTGGAAATGAAAAACGTGAAAAAGTCCTTTCCGGGAGTCAAGGCGCTTGACAACGTCATGCTGAAGCTGCGGCCAGGCACCGTACACGCCCTCATGGGTGAAAACGGCGCGGGGAAATCTACGCTTATGAAGTGCCTGTTCGGCGTTTACCAGATGGACGAGGGCGAGGTTATCTACAATGGCGAACAGGTAAAAATATCAAACCCCAATGAGGCCCTGCTCAAGGGCATCGCCATGGTGCATCAGGAACTGAACCCAATACCAGAGCGTTCAATCGCTGAAAACATTTTCTGCGGGCGCTACCCTGCAAAAGTTCCTGGCATTCTCGTAGATCATGCCAAGATGAACGCCCAGACCCGGGAGGTGCTTGCACATGTAAATTTGGACTTTGACCCAACGCGAAAAATGGGGACGCTCTCCGTCTCTCAGACACAGCTTGTTGAAATTGCCAGAGCCATTTCCGTAGGCGCAAAGATCGTGATCATGGATGAGCCGTCGTCCTCACTGACAAGAGGGGAAGTGTCAAAGCTTTTTACTGTAATCGACAAACTCAGGGCAGAAGGGGTCGCAATTATATATATCTCTCACAAAATGGAAGAAATCCTTCAGATATCTGACGAAGTTTCTATACTGCGCGACGGCCAGTACATTGGCACCTGGCTGGCAAACGAGCTGACGACAGACATGATTATCACCCGCATGGTTGGCAGGCAGCTGTCCAACCTGTACCCCAAGAGGGAAAACGTGCCCGCTGAAACTGTGCTGGAAGTTGACAACTACACCTCTATAAACCCAAAATCCTTCCGCAACGTCAGTTTTAGCTTGCGAAGAGGCGAAATACTTGGGGTCAGCGGGCTTGTGGGGGCACAGCGCACAGAGCTGATGGAAGGGCTTTTCGGCCTTCGGTCGACTGTGTCGGGGGCCCTGACCTATCAGGGCGAAACATTCAAGTGCGCGAAACCCAAGGACGCCATCGGCCACGGGATAGCCTTGCTGACTGAAGACAGGCGGCTGACCGGCATTTTTGGCGTACTTTCCGTTGCAGACAACGTGTCGGTGGCATCCCTTGAAAAACATCTTAAGTATGGCTTTATGCTCGACAGAAAGAGCATCAACAAACTTGTTGAGGACAATGTGTCGAAGCTGAGCATCAAGACGCCCAGCATCAAGACGCTTATCCAGTCGCTTTCGGGCGGCAACCAGCAGAAGGTGATCGTGAGCCGCTGGCTGGCCAACGACCCTGATGTTTTAATAATGGACGAACCCACCCGCGGCATCGACGTGGGCGCCAAATACGAGATTTACTGCATCATTGCTGACTTGGCGAAACAGGGTAAAAGTATTATCATGATAAGCTCCGAAATGGAAGAATTAATGGGCATGGCCGATCGAATCATGGTCATGGCAGGCGGCAGATTAACCGGAATTGTGGAAGGTGACGATATAAACGACGAGACTATTATGGAGCTTGCTACACGTTTTGAGACAGAGGAGGAAAAACATGCTTGAGAAAAAAGGAATTTCCGCCAATAGCATACTAAAGTTCTTGATAAACAACGCAATCCCTCTCTTGCTTGTCCTGATTTCGGTTGTTGTTGGAATCATGCGCCCCACATTTCTTTCCGTAAACAATTTGCGCAACCTTATCGCAAACACTTCCATAAGGTTTATCATCGCCCTAGGCGTGTCGGGAAGCATTATGACGAAGGGCGTAGACTTGTCTGCGGGCCGGTCAGTGGGGTTTTCTGGCTGCTTGGCGGCAACATTTTTGCAGAAGACAACCTACGGCGCCAAGGTCTATCCGAACATAGGGAACATACCCGTGATGATAGTGCTCTTGGGCGTAATGGGCGTTGCATCAATATTTGGCCTGGTCAACGGCGTAACCGTGTCGTTTCTCAATGTGCCGCCGCTTATCGCAACCCTCGGGATGATGACGGTTATATACGGCATATGCCTTGTGTTTACTGGGGCTCAACCAATCGGCGGGTTGCGTGACGAGTACACGGCCATTGCGACAGGGTCGCTATTCAACACAAAGTGGGTGTCTTACCTTGGGTTGATATCCGCAGCCGTGGGTGTATTCATATGGTTTGTATACAACAAAATGCCTCATGGCAAGCATATATACGCGATCGGCGGCAACGAGCAGGCGGCAGAAGTGAGCGGGATCAGCCTGCACAAGACGAAATTGCTGATCTACATAACAGCAGGCGCCTTGTACGGCCTTGCCGGTTTCCTTTTGGGCGCAAGGGCTGGCGGCATGTCGGTCAACGTAGGTTTCGGGTACGAGCTTGAAGCCATAGCGGGCTGCGTCATAGGCGGCGTTTCGACCAACGGCGGCATTGGGCGCGTATCAGGGATTTTGATCGGCGTGCTGGTGTTTGAGCTTCTGAAAATCGCCCTGCAATTCATGGGCGTACAGCCATCCTACACCTTCATAGTGCAAGGTTTGGTCATCGTGTTTGCGGTAGCACTCGACATGCGAAAGACGATTGCTAAAAAATAGGCCCTCGCCTCTCCTACGCGGGCAATGCCCGCCAATATGACTTTCTCTATAAATGCTGCATATCCGGAAGGGTTTGCGGCATTTGTTGTTGTTTTAGAATTTTTACATGCTCCAGGAGAAAAATGCGCTCAGCACCAAACAAATTGAGCGATTGTTGTGTTATAATTGACGTGAGTTTTATAAAGTATTGTGACATTAACCCTTATCAATGGGCAGCTCCTCAAGAAATTGCAAATGAAGCATGGAAATTTGCCACGGCAAATGGCGGAACGTCAATTCGAGTAAGGGGGAAACAGACAATTTGAACAACAAAAGGAGCGGCAGCTAGTGAAATTGTACCTCAATAGGTAATATTATACGGGGGGCTAAAATGATTGCTGAAAGAAATGCCAAGACAACTATTTTTTTATTACTGTTGGCATGTTTCCTACTGATAATGGCGGCTTGCTTTCGCACCTCAACGCAGTCTTCTGACAATTATGAGGAAAATGGCATTTACAGCAATGAAATAGAGGCGGCAAATGCTTTTCAAGATGAGAAGTTGCTAGATGAAATGAGGCGAAATGTTTTGGGCATTGACGAAAATGAGGAAATCGATTATGAATTGTTTGACGATGTTTCGGGAATAA
>WRJV01000091.1 GCA_009778415.1 Clostridiales bacterium
CACCGTCCCGAAGAAAGCCGAAGAAATTACCGCTACCTTTGCGGGGCCTCCGGCTTGCCTTCCTGCGATGGCGTTGGCGAGGTCTATGAAAAACTTCCCGACGCCGGTCATCTGCAAAAACGCGCCAAAGAGAATGAACAGGAAGATGAACGTGGCTGAAACGCCCAATGGTGTCCCGAAGACTCCCTCAAGGGTGTAGTACATGTGCGTTACGATTTGGCGCATGGTGTACATTCGGTGGCCGAACGTCCCTGAGATATGCTGGCCGAGCAGCGAATATGCCAAGAAAGCGCTGACCACGACCATGATAGGTATGCCTACGACGCGGCGGCAAGCCTCCATGAGCAGCAATACGCCGAGGATGCCTATGACGACTTGGGTCATGCCGTAGTTGCCTATGTTCCTTACTACGTAATCCAAGTTGACTGGAATGTAGAGTGTCACCACAAGGGCCGCTGCCGCAAGTATCCAGTCGTACCATTCTATCCTGCCCCGGCTCAACTTCGGCCTTGCGGGATAAAGGAGGAACACCAGCAGCATCACGAAGCCAAGGTGGATGGGCCTGAGCTGGCGCTCCTGTATGGTGAATATGCTGGTATACAGCTGAAACAGCGAAAACGCCACAAGGATGCCGCCAACAAAGAGCTCCAGCTTCTTTGGCAGCTTGTTGCGGTAAGAGGATTCCTTGTCGTATTTTCTGAGGACAGCCTCCGCGTTCAGCGCGGCGATCTGCTCCTCAGTCATTCCCTCTGTCGCCACATCCAGCGTGAGGTCGTCAAACGATGTGGCTTTCTTTTTAAATAACTGCATAGAACTCCCGCATTACAGCATCTACCGATGGCTTAACAACGCCAGGCGGGCTATCAGCGGCACCCGCCTGACAGAAATATCTACTGATTTGCCGAGCCCCGCAAGCTCCGGCAGGCAGGCTTCGCGCCCGCCAAAGGCGACACGGTGGTTTGGAACCTCCTGGGTCATGACCGGGATGCTTTCCATCTGCTTGTCTATTCCTGTGAGCTCGTAGTGCCCGCCGACGCTTTTTAGCTCCGTTCCTATGCCGTCAGCCGGTATGGGGATGCCCGCGCCAAAGGTCGCAAAGACGCTTTTTCGGACTACCAGGCAGCTACCGGTCCACTCGATCACGTCTGTTACGGGAGAAAGGTTGAGGGAGTGCAAGAAGCTTACCTCAAATGTTTCCCCCGGCCGTATCGGCCACGCGAACAGCAGCTTTCCGTCGCACTTGGCTGTAAGGCACTCTGCCGGCCAGAGCAGCACAAGAGCCACCGCAATGGCTGCAAGAAAAACAACCCGTTTGCGCATTAGGGCTAGAGTACGCCGATTTCCTTGTAGTACTTCTCAGCGCCCGGATGGAAGGGGATGCTGACTCCCTGCACCGCGCTTGCCGGCGACAGCTCGTTGCCCTTCGCGTGGCCGGCTGCGAGCGTGGCTTGGTTTTCAAACAGCGCTTTCGTAATGTTGTACGCTAGGTCTTCGTCTAGGTCTTTGGTGCAGGCAAGGGTAGCCAAAATAGCTACCGTCTTGGCACCGCCAACCCCGTAATCGTCGTCGTTAATCGTGTATTCGGAGTAGAACGGGTACTGGGCAAGCAGGCCGGCGGCCTCCGCGCCGTCGATGGGGATTATTACGATGTTCGTCGTGTTGTTCAGCTCCGTAATCGCCGGGTTCGGGACGCCCGCAGTCGTGAACGACGCGTCTATCGTACCGTTTTGCATCGCGGTAGCGGCATCGCCGAAGCTCAGGTTTTCAACTTTTCCCAGATCGGAGAATTCGAGCCCGTAGGCAGCGAGCACTTGGCGCGCGTTGGCTTCGGTGCCGGAGCCGGCATCGCCTACGCATACGCGCTTGCCCTTTAGGTCTGCCACGCTTCCTATCCCCGAGCTTTTTGTAGCGACTATCTGAACGACTTCCGGATAAAGCGTCGCTATGGTGCGGAGCGTGGGCATGCCGCCGTCGTCCGCCATCATTTCGGTTCCATTGTAGGCATAGTCGAGCACGTCATTCTGCAAGATGGCAAGCTCGGCCTCGCTGTTCTTGAGCGAGCGCGCGTTTGCCGCTGAAGCGCCGGACGTGTTGGCAGTGATTTCAAGGTTTTGCACCTTGTCTGTAAGCATCGTGGCGATTACTCCTCCATAGGCGTAGTATGTGCCGCTTGTTCCGCCTGTCACCATGATAAGCCTCGTGGTCTGGTCGTCCTTGTTGCCGCATCCTGCGAAAAGAGCGGCTACAAGCAATAATGTCAGTGTTAACGCTAGTATTTTCTTCATGAAACCAATCTCCTTTAATATAAATTTGTTTTAGTTTGTGCCTTAATAGTTAAGTTTACCAGATGTTTTTGCGACGGTCAATAGATATCCGCGCAATTCACCATCAACATATTGAAAAATCACAAAATAGTGGGTATAATATACAGAAGCATAGTAATTTACAAACTCAACGCTGTGCCAAAGACAAGTTAAGACGAGGGTTGGGGCAGAGCCCCATACAGGTTGTGCGGGCATCGCCCGCGTTAGGAGAAGCAAAATGGAAGCAATAAGGCAGATTGTTGATGGAAGACTGCTGAGCAGCATTATTACGTTGCCACGATATTTCCAGAATACTAAAGTTGAAATCATTGTTGTTCCGGTTAAGGCCGCAGAAGAAAAGCTGTCTTTTTCAAGAAACGACATTGACACGATGTTGGCAGGTACTATTACTGAAACACTGATCGGTGCTGTGCCAAATAAAGGTAAAACCCTTGAGGATTATAGGGTGGAAAGGCTTGGCAAGTATGAACGTTTTGATTGACACAAATGTAATTTTAGACGTTTTATTGCGTCGTGCACCATTTTATGAAGATTCGGCAAGAATTATTACTTTATCGGAAAAAGGCAAATTGCATGGCTTTGTGTCAGCCTCCGCTATTACAGACATCTTTTATATCACCAAAAAAGAACTGAAAAGCAAAAGTTCTGCAACTGAACTGTTAACAGACCTCTTGCAGACTATCAGCGTTGCAAGTGTATCGGGTGACAGCATTTATGAGGCGTTGGAATTGCAATGGGATGATTTTGAGGACTCCCTTCAATATGTTGTTGGAAGAAACATATTGGCTGAATATATTGTTACTCGCAACACAAAAGATTTCGTGGGTGGCACAATAAAAGCATTTAATCCGGAAGATTTTCTTAATAAAATGGCAACTTCCCCTTAGCCAATTTGGGATTCACAACGCAAACAAAACAATATCAGAAAGGAACGAAACGAATGATTTTCTTTAGAAGCGATTACAGCCAAGGCGCGCACCCGCTGGTGCTTGAAGCCTTGGCGAAAACGAACCTTGAGCACTGGGACGGCTACGGGCTCGACGACCACTGCTTTGGCGCAGCGGACACGATAAAAAGCCTCGCAGGCAGCCCCGGCGCCGAAGTGCATTTCATGATTGGAGGCACTCCTGCGAACTACACTTCCATTTCGGCTTTCCTGCGCCCCCACGAGGCTGTGCTCGCCTCGCGGTCTGCCCACATATACATGCACGAGACGGGGTCTGTGGAAGCCAGGGGGCACAAAGTAGTGGCGTTCGACACCCCTGACGGGAAGCTCTGCCCTGGCCACATCGAAGATGCGCTGGTTGAGCACGAGGACGAGCACATGGTGAAGCCAAAGCTTGTATACGTCTCCGACTCGACGGAGATCGGCACCATATACACAAAGGCGGAACTGTCTGCGTTGAGCGAAACTTGCAGGAAA
>WRJV01000092.1 GCA_009778415.1 Clostridiales bacterium
GCTATCACAGAATATTTACCGATAAAGGGACCCGGCAGGTTTTCTATATTGCCGGAATTAAGGGGGATGAGTTGATTGAACCTGACAATATTCAGTCGATAAAACTTGGCGGAACAGAAATACTCGGCAATTAAGCGCGATGGGATCAAGAAGCGGATATTTCGCACGAGGTATCCGCTTCGTCTTTATATACAGAACGCCGCGTAAAGAGGAACTGTTTTGATGCCGTTTTCAAATCCGAAATTGTCGGTAGATATTTTTAAGGCGTATTCAGGCTTATACTTTTGCATATACGTCTTCAGGCTTTTCGCTTTCCTGTTTTCAGCTGACTTGACTTCTATCGGGATAAGCTTCCCCTCGCGCTGGATGACAAAATCGATTTCCGCTTCCCCGTCGCTTCGCCAAGTGTAGCAGGTGTGCCCGTTGCTGGCAAGCTGGCAGCAAACATAGTTTTCTGTCATGCCGCCTTTAAAATCGAAAATTTCCGCCGAGTTGTACAAAACATCATTGGGGGCAACGTTGTTCTTGGCGCACAAGAGGCCGACGTCAGACATGAAGATTTTGAAACTATCAATGTTTTTGTAGTTGTCAAGCGGTTTTTTGACTGTGTCAACGCCGTATACTCGAAGGGCTATGCCGGACAGAATTAGCCATTCCACGGCATTTTCCAGTTCCGACGCCCTTCCGCCGGACTTAACCAACTTGTACTGAAACCTAGTGTTTTTTTTGGAAAGCTGCGCCGTGATGCTGTTGTAAGTCAGCCTCGTTTTCTGGATTTCACTCTTTGTGTTGTACTTGCTCATGTCATCCAAGTAGTCTTCCAAAATCATCCTTTGAACGGTTTTTATAAATATATAGTCATTCGTATCAAGAAACTTGGAAACGCACTCGGGCATGCCGCCAACAACCAAGTATTTCCGGTATTGCTCAAGCAGCATATTGTGGTAATAGCTGTCCATAGGCGAGTTTGTGTCAAAACATTCTCTTATTCTTTCCGAAAACCCGAAGCCGTCTGCGGCTATCAGGTATTCTTCAAAATCCATGGGGTAAAGCGTCAACCTGTCCACTTTGCCAACCGGGAACGAGTATGCTTCCCTGCTGACCGCCACTCCAAGCAAGCTTCCCGCAGTAACAACGTGGTAATCCGGCGCAAATTCGTCAAAGTACTTCAAAGATGTGAGTGCGGCAGGGCAAAGCTGTATCTCGTCAAAAAATATGAGCGTCCTCCCTTTTGTTATTGTCTGCTTGGTAAAAACCTCGATTTTGGGGATAATAGCCCTTGGATCTAAGCTCTCAGCAAAAATTGCCGCCGCCTCTTTGTCGAACTCAAAATTAACATATGCTATATTGTCGTATTGAGTTCGGGCAAATTCCATGACCGCGTATGTTTTGCCTGTTTGCCTTGCGCCCTGCAATATCAGCGGTTTTCTGTATTTTGATTCTCTCCACGCTAGTAATTCTTTTGTTATTTTTCTAAACACATCAGCACCTCAGAGATATTATACATTTTATTCGTCAATATTTCAAGGAATAAAAACAAAATATCAGCATTAAACCTGACGAATATAAAATGGTGACTGCATTATTATAACACAAATCAACATCTTCCACAATCTCATCTTTTGTCGCGATTTTGTCGCGATTAGTCTGCTAAAGTGAATGCCAGGGAAAGATGATGCTTAGGCAAAAAAACGAAGGAGGTGACGAATGATGGCATCAGTGATTGCTATGGAACATATACAAAAATCCTTCGCGGGCAGGATGGTTTTGGACGACGTGAACTGCTCTGTTGAAGAATGCGAAATCTTTGGCCTGTTAGGGCCGAGTGGCGCCGGCAAGACCACAATAATCAACATACTGATCGGCCAGCTCAAGGCAAACGGAGGCGCGGCGTCCCTGTTCGGAATTGGCTGCGGCAATTTGACAGAGGAGGTACACGCCAAGATCGGCATGGTCCTAGACGAAAGCGGCCTTTATTCCCGCCTGAACTGCTATGACAACCTTGCGGTCTTTGCAGACATATTCCGAGTACCGAAAACCAGAATCAAGGAAGTGCTGGCAAGAGTAAAACTCGAAGACGCCATAAAAAAACCGGTGTCAAAACTGTCCAGAGGCATGTCGCAAAGGCTGGTGCTGGCGAGGGCGATTTTGCACAGCCCCAAACTGCTGTTTCTCGATGAACCAACAAGTGGGCTTGACCCAAGCACCATGCTGGAAATCCACAACCTGCTGCTTGAATGCCGAAAAAACGGAACGACCATATTTCTGACGACGCACAATATGGATGAGGCCGCAAAATTATGCGACAACGTCGCACTGCTAAACGAAGGTGTCATAGTTGAATACGGTGAGCCGGATGCTCTCTGCCGCAAGCACAACACGGCCAAGACCGTAAAGCTGCTGCTGAAATCAGGGCAGTATATCGAACTTCCATGCGACGGTACTGCAGCCAAGCCGATTGCGGATTACCTCGCTGGAAACATGGTGGAGTCCATCCACTCGTCCGAGCCGGACTTGGAAACAGTATTCATAAAACTGGCTGGGAGGGGATTGGAATGAACAGAATCGTTGCGGTAATGAAAAAGCAGCTCAAGGACACGCTTAAAAACATGATGACGCTGGTGCCCTTTCTCTTGTTTCCCGTCATTGCGCTCATATTTACCGAGCTTGTCGCCAAGCCCAGCCCCGATCTGCCGGATACTTTTTTTGTCTCTATTTTCGCTTCCATGTATACCGGCTATGTCCCCCTGGTCAATATGGCGGCCATTATATCGGAGGAACGGGAGAAGAAAAGCCTGCGCATGCTGATCATGTCAAACGTAAAGCCTTTTGAGTACTTGATTGGCGTAGGCGGTTACGTGCTGTTGCTTTGCGCGGCAGCCGGTGTGGTATTTGGGTTGATTGGCGCACATTCCGGCACCGATCTCCTGCGGTTCGTCTTGGTGATGGTTGTCGGCGCACTTGCGTCTATTTTGCTTGGTAGCGCCGTAGGCGTTTCCTCGAAAAATCAGGGTGCGGCACACGCTTTGGCAATGCCTTTTGCCATTGTTGCCGGGTTTGTGCCGATGATCGCGATGTTCAACGACACGTTCGCCCGAATAGCAAACGTACTCTATACACAGCAAATCAGCATCATGGTGAGCGATATATCTGCGTCAAATGCTGCATTCTGCCGGTTTGCGGTGATCGGGGCCAACATGTTGATCTTCCTTATGGTGTTCATCTTTGCGTACCGCAAGGCTGACCTACAGGATTGAAATTTATGAATATTCATAATAATACAATTTGTTTTTATTTTTTTGGTGAATACTCAATGTTTCAATTGAAATTTGGTTAAAAACATGATTATTTTTACCAACTATTATTTCCTATCATGGCTTTGATTCTTTTGAAATCCGTTGAAGTTAAGCCGTTTGTGCCATTTTTGATTATTTCGGGTACGCAAATCATCAGCAACAAATTACTAAATCCATTTTCGTAACCTGCATGTAACTTGAACATGATATGCTCTTATCAGTGAAAGAAAGGCATGTAATGCACAAAAAGAAAAATCAAAATGAATGAAAGAATGAAAGGATGAATTATTATGAAAAGGAACACAATTATGATGCGTGTAATGGCAATGGCGTTCGCGATTGTTCTGGTAGTAGGCCTCTTGACGCTGGTATCGTTTGGCGGTGACGGCAACGACCAGGGCGGCAACGGCGGCGGCAACCAGGGCGGCAACCAAGGCGGCAACGGCGCAAATGTTACTCAG
>WRJV01000093.1 GCA_009778415.1 Clostridiales bacterium
AGCCGGTAATTCAGCTGCGCCTGGCCTTTGTCAAAGACGTAGTCGGCGAGGACCGTCATCGAGAGCGGCTTGCCCCCGTTGTCGAACACGCCAGACGCTGCCATGGTCTTGCCTTGCAGCTTCGCCTGCTCCAGCCCGCTGGCAGAATACCACCATCCGGCTTTGAAATAGTCGCCGCCGCTTGTCACTGTGGCGATAGGCGTAAGGTAGCTTGGAAGCGCATTGATGTACATGCCGCTGTTGGTGTACATCGTCTCCTGGCCGTCAAAGCCGGCAGCCACTATGCTGTTTGGCGCGTAAGTGCCTCTGAGCAAGGCTTCGCCGCTGGACATGTAGCCGAACGAGATCGGGTTGGTTGCCGCGTTTGTCGTCCCTAGGACTGTGTTTGCAGTGCTGCGCCCGGCATTTCCCCCGCAGGCGATGAAGGGCAGCTGCTCCCTCCTGACCCAGTCCGCGATCCAGTTGTTGATGACCTCGGTGGCGGAACTGCGCCCGTAGTACGCCAGCACTACATTGACGTCTTCGCTTTCGTCCCATTCCTCGTAGATGTCGTAGACGTCCTCGAATTCGTACAGGTCCAGGAAGTACTGCATGTTGAGCTCGTAGGCGTTGCCGTAAATCCCCACGTAGGGCTTTGTCACCGGGACTGCGTTAACGGGCAGGAAATCCCCGGCAGCGGTGCAGTCGGCGTAAAGGGGCAGATTACCCAGGATGATGTTTTTTGCAGGCGCAAGGCCGGCACCTAGGTCGGCTCGCTTCACCACAAAATCGCCTGCTTTCGCCAGATTGTTGGCTGCCTTTATCATCCAGGCTTCCTTCCCGTCTGCCAGCAGCCGGTTGATCAGCCTTGCAGCGTCCGCGCTGTTGTTCTTCACTATGACGTAGGTGCCCCAGCCGGGGATGCTGCTTGCCGGTTTGCCCGGGTCTTTGTCAACCTGTGTTTTGCCTTTGAATATGCCGGGTTCGTACACCTTGACGCAGTCGAACCCCCTCATGTCAGGGTGGTTCACCACCATGTTTGAGTAGAGCCTTGCGTATATCGAAGCGTCGTAGCCTTCGTAAAGCAGTGCGTTTGCAACGTTTCGGTTGCCTTGGTGCATGTTTACGACATAAGAGCCGGCAGGGTATGAAACTCCGCCATAGGCAACTTGAGCCGTCGATTTTTCAATCTTAACGTTCATGTTCGCCAAAGCTTGGACCATTTCCACCGCAGCCGGGACGTTCTTTTGGTTCGCCGGGTCCACAGGGATGACGAAGTATTCCGGGAAGAAGCTGTTTTGGCCCGTCCTTGGCCGCCCGACCTTCTCTGCCTTGCCGACCCACGCAAACCCCAGTTCCTCGATGAGAGGGTCCACGGTCACAAGGTATTCGTCCACGTCGGGATGGTCGATGTTGTTGACGCCCCGGTATTTCCACTCCAGCTTGTTTGCCAGCATCTCTGCCTTGTTGTTTATGCAGAAATCGAAGAACGAATAGACTCCCGCCACGCCTGCGTCGATGGAGTCCTGGCAGCTTGCCGGAAACTCAATCGTGCTGCTGTACGCGCCGTACAGCATCGCCAAGGTGGGGGTGAATATTGTCGTGCCGTCGTCCCATTGGTACAAGACGTCGCGTGTGGGGACCGTGTACTTGTTGTACGGAGTGTTCTTGCCGATGAAGCCCCTGCCGAGGGAATCGGCTATTCTGACAGTCAGGTCGTTCTTCCGAAACAGGTCGTACTCGAAGTTGGGCTCGTGGGGGGGAGTGCAGGCGTCGATCATGAACGTGTCGTAATAGCCGTGGAATTCGATCATCGTAAGCGGGTCCCACCTGCCGAAAGCGGCAGCGACAGCTTTGGTCTCTTTTTGCGACATGTACGAGGCGTCCCTGTTCATGTCGTATTCGTAGTAGTTCGTCCTCTGGGCGACGTCGCGGCCGTCCGGGTTCGTCGTGAACGTCATGACTATGATGTATTTAGAGAGCAGTTCGTCCACATCTACGTTGACGTCTTCGTAGTACGAATCATTGTTGAACTTGCCTACGCCGACGGCGCCCGGGCTGTCGTTTGGAATGCCGATTTCACGCCAGCCCCTGTTTGAGTATGCTCCGGGGCTTGAGGGGAGCACCCTGTTGTATTTTGACGGGTCGTCCACAAGCCTGCTGGACTTTAAGGTGTCTTCGGTCATCAGCCTGTCGATTATCTCCATCGTGATGTCAGGGCCTATGACTTCCCGTGCGTGGATGCTGCTGAAATACAGCGGGACCTTTGCGTCGAGGCTCACTGCCGACGGGTCGTCCGTCATGTTTTGGCGAGTGACGTTCAGGTATTCGTCAATCGACGCTTCGCTGTCTGATATGACTGCCGTCCACATTTCCCTTTCCTGAGTGGACTGGCCCACCGATTCAAACCCCAGGAACCTCCCCGGTTTTTCGGGCTTGCCCGACGGGTACAGCCGGCCTTGGTCCTGTGCGAACGCGGCAAGCTCTTCCCAAGTGTGGTAGCTGTCGTAAACGTTGGTCCTCAGCACGGTGCTTGCCAGAAGGGAACTGTCGCTTACAGCACTGTAGTACACCGTCAGCTCCTTGTCGCGGTTGCCGCCGTTCCTCACGTCGCCGATCGACGCGAGCATAGCCTCAGTTGTGCCGCCGTCGTAGACGTAGTAGGGGTTGTAGGGCACGTTTCGCGACGAGTTTGTACGGATGTTGTCTTGGTACGCCCCTATCCGAAGCTTCGCCGTCACGACTATGTCATCGCCGTCCAGGGCGGCAGCCGTGCTGCCAGGCTCGATCCTCATGAACGCTATGCCGTCCCGAGTGCTGCCGTAAGAGCCGCCCAGGCCTGACGAAGGCAGCGCTTTGCCGTCGTACCGCCACTGCAGCCTGCTCGGGTCGAATTGGCCCGTGCCGTTTCCGATGCCGAGGTAATCCGCGCTGTCAACGGTAAACTCCAGCGTGAATATCCGGGGGTCCGAAAGGACGCCTTCCCGGGCTGTCGTGTACCATGCGCCGCCGTCCCCGTACACGGTGTTCCTGCTCACGTTGTAGCCGCTCTGGGCACTGCGGTACCTTTCCTGCACGTTTCCGCCGTAGATGACTTGGACGTCTTTGATGTCTATGCCGCTGATGCCCTGCCCAGCCGCTAGTGCCTGAAAGCCCGCGCCTCCGTCAAATGCGCCCGCATGCCACGGGAAGGCCAGTGTCAGCGCTAAAAGCAGCGCAACCAATGGCTTTGATATTTTCCTGTACATTTTGCATTAAACCTCCTTCTGATTTTTTACATTATGATATCACGTCTTTGGGGCATATGCAAGGGCTAGCCATCACTGCATGATGAATGAAACATTCCGCGAAAAGCTTCAAAAAAATATTGACTGCTGTTATTGCACGCATTATAATAAAAACAGATGAGGAGCCATAGACAGCAACCTCAAAAATCACGTTATTATGCATAACTCGTCTGGGCTGCAAACATCAGGCGAGTTATTTCCTTCTCATCTCAGCTACTATCGCATAAATTATGAGTAAAACTACCATAAATAGCTCAGCTTCCATAAAGGGCAACACTCCTTTCGC
The DNA here is from genome assembly GCA_009778415.1 of Clostridiales bacterium. Lineage (GTDB taxonomy): Bacteria > Bacillota > Clostridia > Peptostreptococcales > Anaerovoracaceae > WRJK01. The sequence goes on from WRJV01000093.1 coordinate 3,553, forward strand.
TATATTCCAACGAAACAAAGTGCCACAGGCCCCCTTTCAAGCAACACCAAAGCCGCACTGCAAAAAGTATTTACACAGAGCTTTCGCAGTAGTATGATAATAGCGATAGCCCGCATTAGTAACTTACGGACAAAAATCGCAAACAAAAAACAAGAATTTTTGTGTCCGAAAGTTACTAACCACCGCGTGTCTACGCGGTGCGCGGGCATCGCCCGCGTGAGGAACGAGGAA
>WRJV01000094.1 GCA_009778415.1 Clostridiales bacterium
TCGCCTATGTATACGCGCTTTGTGCCGGAGCTGTTGACTGCCGAATAGAAACTAGGTCCGGGCCCGCTGAGCGCTTTCAGTTCATCCAGCGTGTACGATCTCTCGCATGATACGTTTGCAGCCGTATACGTGCCGCCGGCGATGACGTCCTGCCCGGTAACCAGCAGTACCGGAGCCCCTCCCCCAGCCGGCGCGGCACCGCCTGCGGTGCTTCTGCCCATGCCGCCCGGGTCTGCCGCCGAAACAGCCTGCAAAGGCAGCGGCACTGCCAGCGCAAGGCACAGTAGCAATGCGAACGCCCGCGATGCAATGCTTTTTCGTCTCAGTGCTTTCGTTGTCATTTGAATAACCTCCCATGCATTAAAAAACCGCCTTTCCCACATGAAAAGACGCTCTTAAAAAAAATGCCTTCGTCACATAAAAACGGAAAGGCAAAAGCATTAAGGATAAAATTTTCTTTCCAAATGGGAGGCATAGCCGTTTCCCGCCATACCCTATGGCCTTTTGCCCTGTGATCACATTTAGGCAAACAGGCTCGAAAATTAAATATTGAGTTGTCGTTGTTGATTGATTATATCACAGTTTGAATGCTTTGTGTTTGCTTTCAATAAATTTTTTCATGCCAACCCCTCCATCGCTTCGAGGAAAACCAGCGTTTCGTCGAGGCGGCTCGCAGTTTTGCTGCAGGAAAGCCGGAGAAATGGCTTTGCCCCGCCATGGATGAACAGTCGCAGCCCGTATTTCACCGACAGTTCGGACAGCATCTTTGCATTCAAACCGCTGCTTTCGGCAAAATCAAATACTATCTTGCCGGCCTGCTCATGCACCCTCAGTATCCGCTGGATTTCCGCCATCGCCCTTATCCTGGATATCTTTATCAGGTCCAGAGTCTCCTTTGGAACTTCACCAAACCGGTCGATCAGTTCGTCCGTTACTTCAATTTCGTCGCCCTTTGAAATTATCGACGCGATTTTCTTGTACATCTGGAGCTTAAGGACCTCGTCCGTCACGTAGTTCTCAGGTATGAACGCAGCAACGGTCAGCTCCACCGAGCATTCCTCCCTTTCCGGGCTCACGGTTTCGCCGCCCAGCGCCCTGACGGCGTCGTCCACCAGCTTGCAGTAGAGCTCATAGCCGATCATCACCATGTGGCCGTGCTGCTGAGACCCGAGCAGGTTACCCGCCCCCCTGATTTCAAGGTCCTTCATTGCCACTTTGAACCCTGAGCCGAATTCCGTAAACTCCCTTATGGCTCTGAGCCTTTTTTCTGCCGTCTCCGACAGCACTTTGTCCTTTTGGTACATCAGGTACGCGTAGGCCATCCTGTTTGAGCGCCCCACCCGCCCGCGCAGCTGGTACAGCTGGGACAGTCCGAACCTGTCGCAGTCGAGGATGATTATCGTGTTCACGTTTGGTATGTCTATCCCTGATTCTATTATGGTCGTCGAAACGAGGATGTTGGTGCTCCCGTCAATAAAATCCAGCATCACGTCCTCCAATGCCCTCTCGTTCATCTGTCCGTGCCCTATGGCCACTTTCGCGTCCGGCACCAGCTCCGCTATTTTGTGGGCCGTCTTGTGGATGCCGTGTATCCTGTTTGACACTACGAACACTTGTCCGCCCCGCCCAAGCTCCCGCTCTACAGCTTCCTTGATCATGCTGTCCTCCTGCTCCAGCACGTAAGTCTGCACGGGGTACCGCTCCTCGGGCGGCTCCTCTATCAGGCTCATGTCCCTGATCCCGGTGAGGGACATGTGGAGCGTCCTGGGTATCGGCGTGGCGGAGAGCATCAATATGTCCACGTTTTCTTTCAGCTTCTTTATCTTCTCCTTGTGCTTGACCCCAAACCTCTGCTCTTCGTCTATCACGAGCAGCCCAAGGTTTTTGAAACCCACGTCTGCGGACAGCAGCCTGTGCGTGCCGATTATTACGTCTACCGTGCCAGCCCTCAGCTTTTTGATGATTTCTTCCTGCTGCTTGTCGCTCTTGAACCTGGAAAGCATCTCGACGCTTACAGGGAAGGGCTCAAACCTGTCTTTGAGGGTGTAGTAGTGCTGGTTGGCGAGAATCGTGGTGGGAACCAGGACCGCTGCCTGCTTGCCGTCTGCCGCGCACTTGAACAAAGCCCTTGCCGCCACCTCGGTTTTGCCAAAACCCACGTCACCGCACAGCAGCCTGTCCATTTTGAAATCCTTTTCCATGTCGGATTTTATCTCATCGACGCATCTGAGCTGGTCGTCGGTCTCCTGGTATTCAAAACCGTCTTCGAACTCCTTCTGCCACACCGTATCTGCGGAGAACGCGTGGCCATTGGTCAATTTTCTTTTTGCAGAAACCTCCAGAAGCTCTTTTGCCATGTCTTCAATGGCCGCTTTGGCCTTGGCTTTCGCCTTCCTCCATTCGGCGCTGGACAATTTGTTGACTTTCGGCGACTCGCTGTCAGCCCCGACGTATTTTTGGATTATGTCCATCTGTTCCACCGGAACGTAGAGCATGTCCTCGCCCGCGTATTTTATCTTCAGGTAGTCTTTTTTGACGTCTTGCACCGTTAGCTGCTCAACACCAAGAAACTTTCCGATCCCGTGGTTTTCGTGGACAACGTAATCGCCTTTCTGCATGTCCGAAAAACTTCTGATGGCCTGCGCGTTTGAAAATGACCTCTTTTTCTTCGGTTTGACGCCCTTGTGCGGGGCGAATATGTCGCCGTCCCAGATGTAGCAGACTTTTTTAAGCGGGAACTCGATCCCCCCCGTCAGGTTCCCCCTTGCCGTCTTCACCTTGCCCGCAAGGCCGCACCGCTCGATGAAATCTGCCAGGTTTGCCGCCCTCTCGTCGCTTGAGCAGACTATTGTGGCCTCAAAACCGGAGCTTGCGTACCTTTTGAGCTCTGCCTCAAGCATGTCCATCCTGCCGTGAAAGACTGCCGTCTGCCTACTGTCAACGTGACGGTATTCAACCTCCCTGCCGGGAATGTCAAGGTTTTTCTTGAATGGCGTAAACACGTAGGCGCTGCCCCGGCTGTAAACCTTGGCGAAGTCGGCTTTGCCCGAATAGTTTTCAAAATCTTTCGGGATGACCAGCCCGCGTTCGAGGTTCACCTCAAAATCATTTCTGTTTTCCATGCCCTTAGCATCGAGGTATTCGTCGATCCTTGCGGGGTCGTCTACCAGGACGCTGCCGGAGACCAGGTAGTCCCATAAGTATTCCGGCTTTTCATAGAAATAGTTTATGTAGTTTTCCATGTGCTGGATGTTGACGGAATTTGACAGGAAGTCCAGCAGCTGGCTTTCCCTCAGTTTGAGCTGCTCTATCCTGGAATCAAGGCCGGGATTCCCCTTCCGTTCGAGCTCCAAGATGAATTTTTCGTACTCCTTTGATATTTTCACCATAGCCCTTGCGAAGGCTTCGTTGTCGTTGACCATCAGCTCCGATGGAATTACCTTGATGCTTTTCAGGTTTTGAATCGAGCGCTGGGTATCGGCGTCGAATTCCCTGATGGAATCCACTTCAGCGCCAAAAAGCTCGATCCTGTAAGGGTTGTCAGCGTCGGGCGTAAACACGTCGACGATGCCGCCGCGCACAGAAAATTCGCCCTTGGCCTCGACAAGCTGCGCGCGCTCATACCCGATCCTCACCAAACCCCTTTTAAGCTCCTCGACATCCACTTCGCCGCCCTGGTGCAACTTGATTGAATTGATTTTGAACACTTTGCGGGGCGGGTTTTTTTTGACTGCCGCAGAAACCGGGGCGCAGACGATGCACTCCTCGCCGCCCGCAAGGGCGTT
>WRJV01000095.1 GCA_009778415.1 Clostridiales bacterium
CAACTACCAACTACCAACTACCCACTACCAACTATGAAATAGTCATTATTAAGACAAGGAGAAATGCAAATGGGTTACAAAGTAAAGGTAAGCCTTTCAAACAAGCACCTGCACCTAAAAGCGGAAGATGTGGAAAAACTGTTCGGAATTGGCCATGAGCTTACCGTTTCAAAGCCTCTGGTGCAGCCTAGGCAGTACGCTTGCGAAGAAAAAGTCGACATTGTCGGGCCGAAAGGCGCACTGAAGGGGGTCCGCGTCCTTGGCCCTGCCCGCCCCGAAACGCAGGTCGAGCTCGCTGTCACTGACGCGCGGGCCATAGGGATCAAGGCGCCTGTAAGGGAGTCGGCCAAGCTTGCCGGCACGCCGGGGTGCAGGCTGGTTGGCCCTTGCGGCGAGGTTGAGCTTGACCATGGGGTCATCGTTGCGCTCAGGCACGTGCATCTTTCGGAGAGCCAGGCGAAGGAAGCCGGCGTCGCCGACAAGGACGTGGTAAGCCTGAAGGTCGAGGGCGAGCGGGGGCTGATTTTCAACAACGTGCTTGTCCGCGCAGGCGACGGGCATGAAAAGGAAGTACACCTCGACACGGACGAAGGAAACGCCGCAGGCTGCAGCGCCGAGACAATAGGTGAAATAATTAAATAGTGAAAATGGAACTTTTTCAGATGGGCTGCGTCAAAAATTCAAAACAGAGAAGGCGGTCGCAAAATGAAGGCATTTAGAATATTGGCATCAGCAATCATCGGCACTGCGGTTTTTTCAGTTGTTTTACTGGCCGGCTGCGTCGGTGACGACAACACGATTGCCGAGCCGGACATAACAGTAGCGTATTTGTCCGGAGAATACGCTGCCCAACTGCTGAGGGACGGAGCTGAGGTAGTTTTTGGCAACGTAGCCGTAACCGAAGATGAAGACGGGGCGGTTTGGATCAACATAAGCGAAATGGAGTACGTTGATGACCAAAGCCAGCCAAACGGCTATTACATTGCAGATAAAAACCTTGATTCCCAGTACCAGTTGTCTCCGGAAGCCAGAGCCACGTTCCTGTCGGGCGGCAGCAGCATCGCTCAGGTATTGGGCGCAGACGATTTTACCGCGTCCGCGATGCAGGAAGCGGTTGAATTTGAGGGCAAAATTTCGCTATACTATATCTACATAATAGACGATCAGGTGGAGCTCCTGATAGCAAGGTACATACCGTGACTACTTTTTTCAACACCTACATACCAAACCCCGTTGCCTTCAGCATTTTTGGGCTGAATATCATGTGGTACGGCGTATTGATAGGCGCCGGCATATTGCTGGCGGCTGTCGTTGCCTACAGCCGCGCACCAAAACACGGGCTCCAGCCCGACAAGCTACTGGACGTTTTAATCGTAAGCCTGCCGGCGGGGATAATCGGCGCCAGGGTTTACTATGTCGCGTTCAACTGGGGCGACTACAGCGGCGACATCTTGAAAATGATAAACATACGCCTGGGGGGCCTGGCTATCCACGGCGGGCTCATCGCGGGCATACTGATGTGCATCATCATCTGCAGGGCCAGGAAAGTGAACCTGCTGAGCGTGCTCGACACTTGTGCCCCAAGCATTGCGCTGGCCCAAGCCATCGGCAGGTGGGGCAACTATTTCAACTCAGAGGCGCACGGGGGGCCGACCGGGCTCCCGTGGGGCATCCCGGTAAACGGGCAGATGGTACACCCGACGTTTTTATATGAATCTGTGTGGTGCCTCATGCTGTTCTTCGTGCTGGTTTTTATTGACAACAGGCGCAATTTCGACGGCCAGACGATTTTTTGCTATGGGATGCTGTATTCCGTCGAAAGGTTTTTTGTGGAGATCCTGAGAACCGACAGCCTGATGGTAGGCATGTTCAAGCAGGCGCAGGTGATGAGCATAGTTGTGTTCGCCATATGCCTTGCAGCCTTGATCGTACTTGGAAGGACGGCAAGGACAAGAGGCAATATTTTTTACAATTGAGGGCGCCTTTACAGGCGCCTGTTTTCAACGGGAGACATCGATATGAGATTGGGGATTGTGGGATTGCCAAATGTTGGCAAGAGTACGCTATTCAACGCGCTGACGAAAGCAGGGGCAGAAGCCGCCAATTACCCGTTCAGCACAAAAGAAGCCAATTTTGGAGTTGTGGCTGTGCCCGACCAGCGGCTCAAAGTGCTGCACGAAATGTACAATTCCAAGAAAACAGTGTATACGTCGATAGAATTTTACGACATAGCAGGGCTTGTGCGAGGCGCCTCGAAAGGCGAGGGGCTCGGCAACAAATTCCTCGGCCACATCAGGCAGGCAGCGGCGATAATCCATGTGGTGAGGTGTTTCGAGGATGAGAACGTGGTCCACGTAGGGGGAAAGCTCGACCCGGCAGCAGACATCGAAACCGTCAACGTGGAGCTGATACTGGCAGACATGGAAACCATCGAAAAGAGGATCGAACGGACCAAAAAAAACCTGAAAGGAGACAAATCCCTGTCCGGCGAGCTTGACGTTTTGAACAAGGTGATGGGCACTCTTGAAAACGGCCTGTCAGCCAGGACGCTGGACCTTCCGGGGGACGAGATGGCTTTTGTCAAGTCCCTTGAGCTGCTCTCATTCAAGCCTGTCATTTATGTAGCCAACATTTCTGAAAACGACATATCAAGCCCCGGCATCGCTGGGCATTTTGATCAAATCAGGGAATTCGCCGAGTCGGAATCCGCTGAGGCAATAGCAATCTGCGCGAAAATCGAGGCCGAGGTCTCCGAGTTCGACGACGAGGAGAGGTACGCGTTCCTAGGTGAGATGGGCATTGCCGAGTCGGGGCTCGACCAGCTCATCAGGGCCTCGTACCACATTCTCGACCTTATTTCGTTTTTGACGGCGGGAGAGAAGGAAGTCAGGGCATGGACCATTAGGAGGGGCACCAAGGCGCACGCCGCAGCCGGGAAGATTCACAGCGACATCGAAAAAGGGTTCATACGGGCTGAAACCATCGCTTACGACAAGCTGATCGAGTGCGGGGGGAACTTGGCGTTCGCAAAAGAAAAGGGGCTTGTCAAGGCAGAAGGAAAGGAGTACATCGTTAAAGACGGGGATGTTATGCATTTCCTGTTTAATGTATAAAAGGAGGTATTATATGGCTAAATCTATTCAACAACGAGAAAGCTTGAGGCAGACATTGGGGCGGACAGAAGTGCTTGCCCTCGCTTTCGGAACAATGGTGGGATGGGGATGGGTAATGCTGACTGCCGGCTGGGTGGAAACCGCCGGAGTCATGGGTGCAATCCTCGCTTTCGTTTTCGGTGGGGTAATGTGCATGCTCGTGGGGGCTACCTACGCTGAACTGACCCCCGCGCTTCCGCTGGCAGGAGGCGAGCTGGTGTTCGCTTACCGTGGGCTGGGGTATTTCTGGGCATGGTTCACCGCTTGGGCCATCTGCCTTGCATATGTGGGCGTGGCTGCATGGGAGGGCATCGCCATCTCAACTGCCGTCAACTGGCTGGCACCTATTCCGCAGGCTGTTCAGCTTTGGACGCTCAACGGCAGCACCGTCTATCTGACATGGTCGTTGGTGGGGGTTGTCGGCGCAGCAATCATCATGCTGATCAACATTATCGGAATCAAACAGTCGGCTGTGTTCCAGATGGTCGGAATTGTCGGGCTGCTTGCCGCAGGGGCCGTGGTTGTTTCGGGCGGCGCATTTATGGGCAGCCTGTCAAACGCAGCGCCCCTGTTCAGCAACGCCGGCGGTGCCGGGCCGATGGCCGGCATGTTTGCTGTCATGATGATGGCACCGGGCATGTTTGTGGGG